>NZ_CP083951.1:1697500-1702500 GCF_006440675.2 Mesorhizobium sp. B2-8-5 | reverse complement strand
TAGTCCGATGCGGAACCATGACTTTTCGCGTCGGCCGTGGGCCTTTCGCTTGATGGCCTTCATACCCATGGTTTGGGTTGCACATCGATAGGCCCATGTGATTGCGATGGCGAGAATGGCTGTCAGGGTATCGATCTTGTCTGGCGCGGTCATTCTGGTGTCTTCGATGTTGAAGCCGCGGGTCTTGGCATCGCCGAACAGGCATTCGACGGCCCAACGGCTCTTGTAGGCTATGATGGCGGCCTTGGCGTCCTGGCTGTTGGTCATGACGATGAGCCATTCGCCCTGCTGGCCTTTTCTGCCGTCGATCCATTTGGCAGCGAAGGATAAACGGACGGATGCAGCCGGCAGGCCGGCCTCAAGCGTCGTGACGCTGCGGCTCTTGCGGCGCTTTCTCAGCAGGGTCTGGGGTGTCCAGAGCTTTCCATCGGCCAGGGCGACGCACTGGCCGACCTTGACGCGAATGGCAAACGGGACCTTGTTTTGCATCAGGAATTTGACCCAATCGGCGCCGATGAACTCGCGGTCGGCGAGCAGCAGTTCGATCGAAGCCGCGCCGAACAGGTCGAGATAGCGCCGCATCAACTCGATGCGCTGGTGCGTGTTGCTGTTGCCCTGGTGGTCGAGCACCGTCCACAGCAGCGGTACGCGAAAGCGTCGCGTCACGATGGCCAGCATGAGAATGTTGATGTCCTTGCAGCCGACCTTCCAGCTGGTGCGGTCGAGCGCCAGGCATTTGGGCCGCGACAGGTTCAGCATGCGCACGACGAGCTGCGCGACGAGTGCCTGATCCAGCCGGATCGACTGGAAGAAGCGCTGCAGGCGGCGATAGTTCGACCCGTGTTGCGCGGCCCCCGGAAACTGGCTCGCCACATGGCTCAGATTGACCGTGCGGCCTTGAACCATGCCGATGATCAGAACCGCGAGTGTTTCCAGGCGCGAATTGCGCAGTGCAAAATGACGGCTTAGGGTCTCGATGAGGGCGGTGTGAATCGTGGTCGGCATCGGCGGATCCTTTTGGCGAAGAATCCTCCAATCAAATCACTTCAAGCCGTCCTCACCCTTGCGTCGTGTACTGTGAGCGGATTCAGGCGACGCGCTTTAAGCCCTTTGTTTTCATGCATGTCGTTATCGCAAAACCGCTGCACACTTTTGCGCGACACGCATTCGTCGGCCGCAGATCAAAGCGAGCATCGCACTCGGCGCCAATGTGGAGGGAATGATTCGGCCCTGGCGAGAGCCTGGTGGCCCTTTGTGTCCGTCCGCGATCCTCCAACGCAAAACGGCCCGCGTTGAGCGGGCCGTTTTGAGTTTGGTTGCGGGGACAGGATTTGAACCTGTGACCTTCAGGTTATGAGCCTGACGAGCTACCGGGCTGCTCCACCCCGCGTCAACCACGAGCAAGCGTTTGCTTGCGATTACGAGCAAGCGTTTGCTTGCGTCCTTGAGGTAAGGTTTAACTTACCGGAATCAAGAGACCACCAAATGAAAGGGCCGCTTGCGCGGCCCATGATCCCGTTTGGCGGGCCTAAATATCGTAGGGAGAAGATTTGTCTCGATCCGGCTCTGTTTGGCCCGGATGTGAGCTGAACGTGCGCTTGGCAGACCTGGCAGCGACCTACTCTCCCGCGTCTTGAGACGAAGTACCATCAGCGCTGGAGCGTTTCACGGCCGAGTTCGGAATGGGATCGGGTGCAGCCGCTCCGCCATAACCACCAGGTCGGCAAAACGCACGTTCAAATCGAGAAGCTGTTTTCTGTGCCGGCGACAATCCTTCGGATTGCGCCTTGATGGATATAAGTAATGAGAACGATCAAGCCTATCGAACTATTAGTACCGGTAAGCTTCAAGCGTTGCCGCTCTTCCACACCCGGCCTATCAACGTGGTCGTCTTCCACGGTTCTCAGGGAATACTCGTTTCAAGGTGGGTTTCCCGCTTAGATGCCTTCAGCGGTTATCCCGTCCGGATATAGCTACCCTGCAATGCGGCTGGCGCCACAACAGGTCCACCAGAGATCCGTCCATCCCGGTCCTCTCGTACTAGGGACAGATCCTTTCAATATTCCTACACCCACGGCAGATAGGGACCGAACTGTCTCACGACGTTCTGAACCCAACTCACGTACCGCTTTAAATGGCGAACAGCCATACCCTTGGGACCTGCTCCAGCCCCAGGATGCGATGAGTCGACATCGAGGTGCCAAACAACCCCGTCGATATGGACTCTTGGGGGTCATCAGCCTGTTATCCCCGGCGTACCTTTTATCCGTTGAGCGATGGCCCTTCCACGCGGGACCACCGGATCACTATGACCGACTTTCGTCTCTGCTCGACTTGTCAGTCTCGCAGTCAGGCAGGCTTATGCCATTGCACTCAGCGAACGATTTCCGACCGTTCTGAGCCCACCATCGCGCGCCTCCGTTACTCTTTAGGAGGCGACCGCCCCAGTCAAACTACCCACCATACATTGTCCCGGACCCGGATAACGGGCCGCGGTTAGACATCCATAGTAATAAGGGTGGTATTTCAAGGGTGGCTCCACCTGAGCTGGCGCCCAGGTTTCAAAGCCTACCACCTATCCTACACATGCCACTACGAATGCCAATGTAAAGCTATAGTAAAGGTGCACGGGGTCTTTCCGTCTAACCGCAGGAACCCCGCATCTTCACGGGGAATTCAATTTCACTGAGTCTATGCTGGAGACAGCGGGGAAGTCGTTACGCCATTCGTGCAGGTCGGAACTTACCCGACAAGGAATTTCGCTACCTTAGGACCGTTATAGTTACGGCCGCCGTTTACTGGGGCTTCGATTCAGAGCTTGCACCCCTCCTCTTAACCTTCCAGCACCGGGCAGGCGTCAGACCCTATACGTCGCCTTGCGGCTTCGCAGAGCCCTGTGTTTTTGATAAACAGTCGCTACCCCCTGGTCTGTGCCACCCTCCTCTGCTTGCGCAGAAAAGGGTCACGCTTCTTCCGAAGTTACGCGTGCAATTTGCCGAGTTCCTTCAGCATAGTTCTCTCAAGCGCCTTGGTATACTCTACCTGACCACCAGTGTCGGTTTCGGGTACGGTCTATAAGGAGGAGCTATTTCCTGGAACCGCTCCGCTGCCCGTTCAATCCGATAAGATTGGACAACTTGTGCGATCCGTCACTACCTCCAGGCCCACGAATATTAACGTGGTTCCCATCGACTACGCGTTTCCGCCTCGTCTTAGGGGCCGGCTAACCCTGCTCAGATTAACTTTAAGCAGGAACCCTTGGTCTTTCGGCGGGGGAGTCTCTCACTCCCCTTACGTTACTCATGTCAGCATTCGCACTTCTGATACCTCCACCGCCCCTCACGGGTACGGCTTCATCAGCTTACAGAACGCTCCGCTACCGCTCGTGATTGCTCACGAACCCTAAGCTTCGGTGTATGGCTTTAGCCCCGTTACATTTTCGGCGCAAAGACCCTTATTTAGACCAGTGAGCTGTTACGCTTTCTTTAAATGATGGCTGCTTCTAAGCCAACATCCTGGTTGTTTTGGGATCCTCACATCCTTTCCCACTTAGCCATAACTTGGGGACCTTAGCTGTAGGTCAGGGTTGTTTCCCTTTTCACGACGGACGTTAGCACCCGCCGTGTGTCTGCCGACTAGTACTCCCAGGTATTCGGAGTTTGGTTAGGTTTGGTAATCCGGTGAGGACCCCTAGCCCATCCAGTGCTCTACCCCCTGGGGTATTCGGTCGACGCTCTACCTAAATAGATTTCGCGGAGAACCAGCTATTTCCGAGTTTGATTGGCCTTTCACCCCTAGCCACAAGTCATCCCGAACTATTGCAACAGTTATGGGTTCGGTCCTCCAGTAAGTGTTACCTTACCTTCAACCTGCTCATGGCTAGATCACTCGGTTTCGGGTCTAATGCGACGAACTGAACGCCCTGTTCAGACTCGCTTTCGCTGCGCCTACACCTATCGGTTTAAGCTTGCTCGTCACACTAAGTCGCTGACCCATTATACAAAAGGTACGTGGTCACCCTTGCGGGCTCCCACTGTTTGTAGGCAATCGGTTTCAGGTACTCTTTCACTCCCCTTGTCGGGGTGCTTTTCACCTTTCCCTCACGGTACTAGTTCGCTATCGGTCATGCACGAGTACTTAGGCTTGGAAGGTGGTCCTCCCAATTTCAGACAGGATTTCACGTGTCCCGCCTTACTCGAGGACGATTGATCGCATTACGCGTACGGGGCTGTCACCCGCTATGGCCCTACTTTCCAGAAGGTTCCGCTTGTCTCTCAATCGCCACTGGCCTGGTCCGGGTTCGCTCGCCACTACTTCCGGAGTCTCGGTTGATGTCCTTTCCTACGGGTACTTAGATGTTTCAGTTCCCCGCGTTCGCCACTTTATCCCTATGTATTCAGGATAAGTTACTATTAGCGATACTTGGAAACCACAGCAGCAGATTGCTCCGCTGCTCTGATTTTCCAAGTACCTTAGGTGGGTTTCCCCATTCGGAAATCTACGGATCAAAGGGTATTCGCACCTCCCCGTAGCTTATCGCAGCGTATCACGTCCTTCATCGCCTGTGCATGCCAAGGCATCCACCAATTGCCCTTAAGACACTTGATCGTTCTCATTGCCAATACCCATCGCGCGATCTCGCAGAGATCGTCGCACTTGAGCGACAATCCCTTCGGGATTGCGCTTCAATGGAATTGGCACAAAAAGACCAGCTTCTCGAGATCGGTTCGAGGGCGCGGTTAGGCAGACCCATCATATGCAAGGGATTGAGCGTCCCTTGCGACAAATCATGACCCTTGCGGGTCATGAAGTTCGAACAAATCTTCTCTTTACGATGTCAAACAGAACAGGCGCAGAGCACGAAGCTCGGCGCAAACTCTTTTTACGAATGACTTTTTCTCACCATCTCTACTCGACACCCACGCGGCAATCCTTGCGGATCGCGCCATCGCCAAACCGCAACGCGGCGGCTGAAGCGACAATCCTGCGGATTGCGCATT
>NZ_CP083951.1:1500000-1695000 GCF_006440675.2 Mesorhizobium sp. B2-8-5 | reverse complement strand
CGCCGCATTGAGGCGTGAAACCAGCCCATATAAAGAAGGCGCGCGCGTATGTGTGAGGCGCCCCCACGACAGACGACAAGAGCGCCGTGCGCAGAACGCATGATTGGGGATATCGGCCCCGGCATGCCGTTTCGTTGACTTCAACCGCCGTGACAGGCAAATGTCATGGCCGCAACGAGAACGACAAGCCGTTCGCCCGGGGAAGAAGCAGCCTTTCTGGATGCCAGACACGGAAGATGTCATAGCCGAACTCGGCAACGAGCCGCCGCTGATCGCGGACGGCCGCAGCGGTCCGCCGGACCGCCGCGAGGTCTCGGCCCGCTGGCTGTCGGGCACATTCCTTACCGGCGTGACCTCGAGCGTGCTGATGGGCGTGGCGTTGTTCGCCGCCCTTGACGGGCGCCAGCAACTGGCGACCCCGCCGGAAATCGCCGAGCTCATCGGTCTTGCCAGCGGCGGCGACGATTCCGGCGAGCAGGCAAAGACCACAAGGCTGGTAGCACCCCGCCAGATCGCCCGCGCAAAGGACCGACGGCGCATGGAAGTGTCGATGGTCACCAAGGTCGGCGACCGCGACGTTATCCACACCATGCCCTTCGTGCAGATCAAGATGGCCTTGGCCGCCGGCCACACCACCAACCGCCCCTACCCGCCGTTCGACCCGATGCAGGTGTTCGGCGACGACAGCGACGACAATGCGCAGCCCGCAACGGCCACCGCGGTCGCCGGGCAGATCTACGGCGCCAAGGTCGAAAGCGAGATGAGCCTGAAGACGGTCGATTTCCCGATCGAGACGGCTTCCTTCGACGAAAAGAGCGATCTTTCCGCCGACGAGGTTGAAAAGGTAGTGCGGGACGCCGGCAACGGTTTGAGCGACGGCGCCGTCCAGGTGGCCGCGCTGCACTATATCGATCCGCAGCGATTCGGCGATGCCTTCGCCGAGTCGATGGCCGGCTCCTATGACGTGAAGATCACGCAGGAAAATGTTTCGGTGGCGCCGCGCGCCACGCCCGACGATCAGACGCCGGCCTTCGCCGAGGAAATCATTCCCTTCACCAAGGATACCGATATCGCCGAGGCCTATGCCGATTCGGGCTACACCGGCGACGACGCCACCGGCATGGCGGAGGCGATCGGCAAGCTCTTGAACGCCCCGGCGCTGAAGGCCGGAACGGTGCTGCGCGTTGGCCTCGAGGTGCGCGGCGACATAGCCAAGGTCGTGCGCACCAGCGTCTACGACAAGACCACGCACATCGTCACCATAGCACTCGACGACCGTGGCCAGTATGTGCCGGCGCAGGAGCCGGAGGGCAATCCCGAGCTTTTGACGGCGTTCGACGATTCGCAGCCCATCGTGGTGCGCGGCAACCTGCCAAATGTCTATGACGGCATCTACCGCGCCGCCTATTCCTACGGCATGTCGAAAGCGATGACGCAGAAGCTGATCAAGCTTCTCGCCTCCGACGTCGACTTCCAGTCGCGGATTTCACCGGCCGACCGCCTCGAGGTCCTGTTCTCGCAGCCTGATGGCGACGACCAGACCTCCGACGATTCCGAGCTTCTTTATGTATCGGCGACCTTCGGCGGCCAGACGCGCAATTTCTACCGCTTCCAGATGCAGGACGGCGGCACCGACTATTTCGACGAAAATGGTTCGAGCGCCGAGCAGTTCCTGCTGCGCAATCCGCTGCCCGCCGGCAAATTCCGTTCCGGCTTCGGCGCGCGCCGGCACCCGATTCTGGGCTATGTGCGCATGCATACCGGCGTCGACTGGGCAGCGCCCATCGGCACGCCGATCATCGCCGCCGGCAACGGCGTCGTCGAAAAGGTCGGTTGGGCCGGCGGCTACGGCAAGCAGATCATCATCCGCCACGCCAATGGCTACGAGACCTCCTACAATCACCAGAGCGCTTTCGCCAAAGGCATCGAGCCGGGAGTGCGCGTGCGCCAGGGCCAGACGATCGGCTATCTCGGCCAGACCGGCCTCGCCACCGGCCCGCATCTTCACTACGAGCTGATCGTCAACGGCACCAAGGTCGACCCGATGCGTGTGCGTCTGCCGGTCGGCAAGGTGCTGAAGGGCGACGATCTCGTTGCCTTCAAGCGCGAGCGCGAGCGCATCGACGATCTCCTGAAGCAGGAAGACGGCAACTCGCTGAAGGTTGCCAGCGCCAAGACTGATTCGCAGCTTCCGAACTAGGGCGTGGACTCATAAGCGCGTAGCCAAATGGCGCGTAGCCAAATCCGAATGGCTGCGAGCTTGATGAACGCAAGGCAGTTGGCCGCGAGTTTGTCATATCGCGTGGCGACCCGCCGACATTGCTTGATCCGGTTGAAGAACCGCTCGACCAGATTGCGTGCCCGGTAAAGATAGGGGCTAAAGCAGGTGGGGTTCTTTGCGGTTGCGTTTTGGTGGAATGTTGGCCATGCCCCGCGCTCCCCGGCAAATTCTCTGATCCAATCTGCATCGTCTCCACGATCAGCGAGCAACAGAGCCCCTGATTTCAGATCAGATAGCAGCTCGGCGACGAGCCGGTTATCATGAGCCTCACCGATCGTCGGTTCGAGGCGAACGGGCAATCCGCCAGTATCGACGCACTTAGCCCTTTGTGGCGGGTACAGGCGGCACCGGCAGAATGATTTCGGAGGCGACCTTCCAGTCCTTCCCGACGCGAAGCCAATTGATGATCATTAGAAACGGTCTGGCTGTTCCGTCCTGCCCTGCATAAGAGACCGCGATGTTCATCGGCACATAGGACTCTGCGACGTCGCGCGTCAGGCCGACAACCTTGAACTTCGAATAATCCGGCTCGAGCACGACCGGACCGGAGCTACCGATATCATGCAGCTTTTGATCAACCGCCTCGTTGCCCCAAAAGCCGGCCCAGTTTCCCTCGGACTGGATCGCGCTCTTAGCCACCAATAAAGTCGAGGGCGATTGCCAGAACATCCCATGCAGAGCCTTGAAATCGTGGTTGTTGGCCAGTTCCATCAGCCTGCCGAACCTCGATTTTATCGCACTGAGGCTCGCAGCATCCAGCGGCTCTTTCCTGACGGCGGGAGCTGCTGCGACGGCTCCGATAGAAAAAGCTGAGGCAGCGAGGGCGACAAGAAGTGTCTTGTACATGCGGGAATTTCCCTTCCAACGTCTGGCTCGCGTCATGATAACGCCCTTCGCGTTCCGCGATTGATATGACTTACCCGCTTCGATCGACCGAAGACGTCCTCAGGACGATTTAGCTCGCGCATTCGCGCAGCAAGGCTATGATTTTCGTATCGAGAGCTCGAGCGACGGTAAGGGCTTCCGAACTGCCATAATGCAGCAGATAACCCTCCATTTTGTCATAAGAGACGTGCACCCCGTCGGTACGCTCATCAATAAGCACTGTGACTGGAGCGTAGGATCCAGCCTCGGGCACGTGCTTGACCATTTCTTTCATGATGAGTGGATTGCCGACCACAAACCGCATGATGTTAGGCGTCTTGGATCCGGTTTCGCGACGCAGAATATCGCCCAGGTCGAATTGCACGAAGAGCATAAGGTCCGTTCGGCCGAGGCTGCGTTGTACAACGCGCTCCAAATCCGGGAAGGAATTGGTCGCTCTCGTCTCTTTGAAAAATTCGACTATGTCAGGCTGTCCGACCGCGGACTTGAAGGCGGCCACAACAACGTCGAATGGTTTTGAGCTCGTGAGGCTGAAACGTTCCACCTCGACTTTGGCGATTGTCATTTTATCCTCTGTAACAACTCTCATTGATAAGGGTGCGTCCGATGGCGTCGGAACGCGCCTGGATCATGCAGTCGCGGGCTGCGCTTCTAGGAAGGTCCGGACGTGGCTGACGAACATCTCATGGTGCTGAAACAGGGAGCCGTGCCCTGAATCGGGATAGAGGATTAACTGAGCGTTGCTGAGTTGCTTGAACATTGCGTAGGCGTTGCTCGCGGGCAGCATGGTGTCGCGGCTGCCGCTGACAACAAGAGTGGGCTGGCGGATGGCGCGCAAAACGGCGTGCCCGGGATCAGGCGTGGCGCACCAGGTGATCAGAGCCTTGGCCTGCGGATCGGTGACCGCGCTGCCGTTGTCGGTGTCCCGATCGTCCTGACGCACCTTCGTCCTCTTCAGAAAAGCCAAGCCGGAGGACTGGCTGGCGGGTGAGTTCGTGAAGAACAGCGGCAGACGGGGGTCCGGCGCATCGGTTTGGGAAAACGCGTCCTGCAGAACCGCTAACAGGTGTTCCTCTCCGCCTTTCGGCGCAGTACCGACGAGTATGAGCTTGCGGACCAGTTGTCCGTGCTCGGCGGCGATCTGCTGAGCGACGCAGCCGCCGAGAGAAAAGCCGAGCAGGTCCACTTCGAAGAGACCGAGCAAGTCGACGAAATCGACAGCGTCTCGCGCCATCGCCGCGACGTTGTCGGGCGTTTGACCGGTCGAGCGGCCGACCCCTGCATTGTCAAACGCGATCACGGGGCGATCAGCGGCCAGAGCGTTGACGACGGCGGGATCCCACGCATCGATGTTGCCCGAGAAGTGCTGCAGAAGAATCAGCGGAGTTCCGGTCGCGGGGCCGAGACGGCGATAAGCGAAGCGAATTCCGTTGCCTTCGATGTAACGGGTCGGCGCCGTTTCGAGTGTGGCGGCGTCCTGGCCTGTGATGTCGAGTTGAGTCATGTCATCCTCCGGATGCTTGGCATAAAATGATCGAGTGAGGGATCGTCGTAGCGCCGCGACCGAGGCCTTCTCCAGGATGTCGCCGGCGCTTCGCCGCGTTTGCGCCATCGCGGTCCGAGGCGTTCCAGATTCCTCTGAGCGAGCGTGCACGCTCCCGGCGCGGAAGCGCCGGGAGCGGTATCGTCACTTCGCGAGCGTTGCCTTTGCGATGACCTCGGCGACTTCCTTCGCATGGACGACGAGCGAGGCATGGCTGCCGGCGACTTCCGTCGTCTGAGCCTTCATCCTGGCTGCGAACGACTTCTGGGCATCGGGCGCGATGACCTTGTCCTTCGTGGTGATGACATCGAACGTCGGCTTGTCACGCCAGGCTGCAATGGTCACGGGAGCCTCGAACGCAGCGAGACCCAATGGTATCTGCGCGTTGGCCAGGTGCTCGGCGATCTCGGGCGGAAGGTCAGCCGCGACCGCCGATGGAAACACCTTCGGGTCAATGTACAAATTGCCCTTCGCGTCGGGATGGATCGCGTTGCCGCCTTCAGTCGGCGGGCCGGCTTTTGACAGCGATGCCAGGGATTCGCCGACATCGGGCGCGAAGGCGGAGACGTAGACCAGCGCCGAAACCTTGGGATCGTCGCCGGCTTGCGTGATCACCACGCCGCCCCAGGAGTGGCCGACCAGAACGGTCTTGCCGGCCTGCTTCGCGAGCGCCTGTTTGGTGGCATCGACGTCGGCGTTGAGCGAGGTGAGCGGATTTTCGACAAGCGTGACGTTGTAGCCTTTTTTCGTGAGGATATCGGCGACGGGCTGCCAGCTCGTCTGGTCCACGAACGCGCCGTGCACGAGCACGATGTTGTGGGCTGCTCCCTTGGGCAGTTCGGCAGAATTGGCTGAGCCGACCAATGTCGATCCGGCCAGGAGTGCGGCGGCTGAGAAGAGGATATTTCGCATTGAATGGTCCTTTGCGTATCGGACGGAATGAGGTCCGTAGGGAAATGGGCAGGCGTTTCCACAAGGTCGCGGTTCTTCCATCTGCCGTTGGCGAGATGGTTGCCGCACGTGACGTCGGCCCGCCGCGGCATGAAGTAGTCTGCAGGCATTCCGGACGGTAGGGATCAATCGTCCGCATGTTGTGTCCGATCGTCCACCGGTCTAATCTGGGCGGCATGGATATCCTCGCCCAGGTGCTCGATCGTGTTCGTCTCGGCGGGACGCTGCTGTATCACTTCGAGCTGGGCCATCCCTGGAATCTGGAGCTGCCGGCGCGCCCTTACGCGTTGTTTCACTATCTCAGCCGGGGCTCGGCGACGCTTGCGCTCGAACAGGGAGAGGAAATCCAGATGACCGAGGGCGATTTCGTCGTCATCACACGCGGCGAGCCCCATGTGTTCTATTCGGATCGCCGGGCCGAGCCTTTGCGGATCGTGGATATCGATCGAGCGTCGTCGCGGTTTGGCGTCATTCGTCACGGCAGCCGCGCAAAGCCGCTCTCGACCATGATCTGCGGCAATTTCACAGTGTCCCGGCCGATGTTCGGCAGCGTGCTGGAGCTGCTTCCGCCTGTGCTCCTGCTGAAGCCGACGGCGGACGGTGGCTGGCTCGAAGCCATCCTGCGCCGCATGGTCAGCGAGTCCGCGCTCGAGCGTCCCGGCCAACGCGTCGCGCTTTCACGACTGACGGAAGTGCTCTTTGTCGAGGCGCTCCGAAGCTGGATCGCGTCCCTCGGTCCCGGACAAGGCGGCTGGCTCGGGGCTATATCTGATCGGCATATCGGACCGGCGCTCAAGCTGATTCACGAAAGCCCGGAGCGGCCCTGGACCCTGAGCGACCTTGGCCGTCGCGTCGGGCTCGGCCGCTCGGCATTTGCGGCGCGTTTTACGAAGCTCGTCGGCCAGTCCATGCAACGTTATGTGATCGAACGCCGGATGGCGGAGGCGGCGTTCCTGCTAGAAACCAGCGATGAGTCCATCGCACGGATTGCGAACCGGGTCGGCTACGAGACAGCGGCGGCGTTTTCGAAGCTGTTTCATCGATATAACGAACAGTCTCCAGGCCGTTACCGGGCCGCTCGACGCGCCGGCGGAGGCCGCGCGCGGTCGGACGGCTCGGAAGTACAAGTATCCGATTGACCTCGAACAAGCGCCTTCGCCATATCTGCAACTTGCCAATATTGTTGCAAAAGTCGAAAATCGAACGACCCTAAAAATCTCGCGAAAGTCGATTGTTGGATCTGCCCGCTGCTGCATCGCTTTTCAAGGCTACGACGAAGATCCGTGAGCGATTTTAGGTGAAACGATACGGTCCCTCATATCGTCGCGCCCAAAAGGCATCAGCGGCTCTGGGATTTTTCCTTCGCCACCCCAAAAAAGACTTTTGCAACAATATCTGCCCTGAGCGGCTCTTCGTCTCAGATGCTGTGATGACAGCCGGATAGCGGATATGGGTCAAGCCGCGCTCGCGAGCCTCGATTTTATGGGTACACACTCTAATCCGCTGCCTGCTGGGGCCAGGGCGATGCCTGCCCGGATGCGGTGAACCAGGCGATGACCGACGATAAAACGCAAAGCAGCGCCGTGACCGCGGCGACCACAGCAAAAGCCCAATCGCTTGCCGCAATCCTCGCCGCATCGACATTGGCAGCGAGCCCGGACGCCGGCGGTTCGCCAAAGCCGGGAATTCCGGAGACGCCGCCGGTCATCCGCGCATAGACGATTGCAGCCAGCGATCCCATCGCCGCCACCGCGATCAGGCCGCCAACGCGAGAGACGGCATTGTTGATGCCGGACGCCGCACCCGTGTCCTTGTCCTCGACCGATGTCATGACTGCCGTCGACAGCGGCGACACGACCAGCGCCATGCCGAGCCCCATCAGCCCCATCAGCGGAAAGATGCCGGTCCAGAAATTGTGGATCCCGGCATAGGTGAGCAGCGCGAGGCCGCCAAAGCCGATGGCCACGACAAGGCTGCCGCCGGCGATCGGCAGGCGCGGCCCGATCCGGTCCGACCATTGGCCGACCGGTCCTGACAGCAACGCGATCAATACCGATAGCGGCAGGAAGATGAAACCGGCCTCGGCCGAACTCAGCCCCCAGCCGGCGATCAGCAGCATCGGCAGGTAGAACAGATTGGCCGACAGCGCGAAATAAAGGAAGAACGTCGCCAGGTTGGCGCCGGCGAAAGCCTTGATGCCAAACAGGCTGAGATCGATCATCGGCTCGCGCTGCCAGCGCTCATAGAGGACGAAGACGACAAGCAGGACCGCCCCGGCGACGATCGCCGGGACCGGTATCAGCCCGTCGCCCTCGGCGTTCATCGCCGTCAGCCCGTAGGCCAGCGCTCCGAAAGCGAGCGTCGCCAGCCCGGCGCCGCCGAGATCGAGGCTGCGCTTTTCGGTCGGCTGGTCGGCCGGGACCTTGGCCAAAAGCAGATAGATGGAAACCAGCCCGAGCGGCAGGTTGATGGCGAAGATCGCACGCCAGATGCCGTTGCCGAAGGCCGACAGCACAAAGCCGCCCAGCACCGGGCCAAGCGCCGTCGTCAGCGCCGAGGCCGCCGCCCAGATGCCGATCGCCCGGCCGCGCTCCTTTTTCGGATAGGATTTGGCGATGATGGCAAGGCTGCCCGGCACCATGATCGCCGCACCGATGCCCTGGATGGCGCGGAAGGCGATCAGCACGGTGGGATTGGGCGCCAGGGCGCAGGCAAGCGACGCGGCGACGAACAGCGCGATCCCGGTCACGAAGGCACGCCGCAGGCCAAACCGGTCGCCGGCAGCACCGCCCGCCAGAATCAGCGCCGAAAGCGTCAGCGCATAGGCGTTGGAGATCCACTGCGCCTGCGCCAGGCTGGCGCCGAGATCGACGCGTAACGCGGGCATTGCAATCGCCAGGACCGAACCGTCGATGAAGCCGAGCGCCGAAGCCAGGATCGCCGCGATCAGCACATACCGGCGTTGAGATTGCGGACAGAACGTGCCGTTCTGAGCGGATCCGGTCAGCGGGATAGCGGCAGCTTCGCCTGGAGATTTCATGACAGCCTGCTTAAACCTCCAATGCTTCCGCAACAACCGGCCAGCACCTTGCTGTGTTTGAACCCAGTTTCGAGCTGGCCGCATGGGCAGGGTGACATCTGCCCGGATGCAAACGGCACATGGCATGTTAACGTTCCGCAGAGAGCCGCCAGGCAAAGGGGACGCCCGCATGAAACGACCGCTTGAACCGTCGGCCGAATCGCGCGGACGCATCGTCGGCATCACCGACGGCGTCTTCGCCATCGCGCTTACGCTCATCGTGCTGGAGATCAGGGTGCCATCGCATGAGGCGGTCCATTCCGAAGGTGAATTGCTTTCGGCAATCCTGGCGCTGGCGCCGCGCTTCCTGACCTACGCGCTGAGCTTTTTGACGCTGACCATCTTCTGGTTCGGCCAGCAGGCGCAGCATGGGCTGATCGCAAAGTCGGACCGGCGGCTGGCGACGCTGAACCTCTGCTTTCTAGCCTTCATCGCGCTATTGCCGTTCTCCACCGACCTTCTGGCCGATTTCCTCGAATTCAGGCTTGCGGTGCTTGTCTACTGGCTGAACCTGCTGATGCTCGGTCTCACCTTGCTTGCCAGCTGGCGTTACGCCGAGAAAAACGGCTTCCTGGCCGAAGGCGTCGATGCGCAAACGACGCGTACTGTCTACCTGCGCATCGTCAAGGCGCAGATCCTATGGGCGATCGGCGCGGCGCTCTGTCTCATCAGCCCGCTGCTCAGCGTCGGCTTCATCCTGGTTGTGCAGCTCGTCTACGCCACCGCGCCACGCAGCTCACTGCTGCGCCACATAGTCGGCTGAAGAGCCGCCGACGAATTCGACGGTCACACCAGGCGACACCAATTTGGCAAGCTCTCGCGCATCCCAATTGGTCAGGCGCACGCAGCCATGGCTCTCGGTCTTGCCGATCTTGGAGGGATCGGGCGTGCCGTGGATGCCGTAGGTCGGCTTATCGAGCGCGATCCACACCGAGCCGACCGGACCGTTCGGCCCCGGCGGGATCATGAGAATCTTGTCGTTCTGGCCCTGCTTGAAATTGATGTTCGGGTTGTAGGTGTAGTTCGGATCGAGCGCGACGCGCGAGACGGCGTGAATGCCGGTCGGCGAAGGCGTGTCGGCCGAGCCGATGGTCGCCGGATAGGCCGCGACCAGCTTGCCGCCCGCATCATAGGCGTAGACTTCCTTCTTGGTCTTGTCGGCGACAACGCGCGCCACCGGCGTCGACACCAGCTTGCCGAAATTGGCGACCTTGATCATCGTGCCGGGGCGATTGAAGTCGACCCCTTTGTTGATCGACTTCAGATAGGTCTCGTCCATGTGGAAGCGCTCGGCCAGCGCCTCGGTGACCGAGGTGTAGCACATGCAGTCGAGCCTGGCCTTCTGGCTGTAGTCCTCGGGGATCGAGGCGAGATAGTGGCCGGCCGCATCCTCCGGCGTAATCGTGTAGGAGGCAAAGGCGTCGCCGCCCGACTGGGCAAGCGCCGCCTGGATGCCGACTTCATCGGTCGATTTCAAACTGGTGCCGTTGATCTCGTTGTAGGCGGCCAGCGCCTTGTCGACATTCGAGCCGAAGCGCCCGTCGATCACGCCCGGCGAGGCGCCGCCGCGGTCGAGCAGCACCTGCAGCGCGGCGACGTCCTGGCGCACCCCGAGCGACAGCGATGGATCGACGGTGGCCTTGCCGCCGGTGTCCGGCGACGGCTGGGCGTCGGGATTGGTCTGCAGCACTTCGCCCTGGCCCGGCTGCTCCGGGTCGATCGACGCCTCGTTCAGCGGCTGGCGCTTGATGGTGTTGGACTTCGGCGCCTCCGGATAGGTGGTCGCATAGCCTTCATCGTTGTTGGGCGCCGGCGGATAGGCATCGACGGAATTGTCGTCGTTGGGGTCGTACTCATCGACCGGTGGCGGGATGACGCGGCCGTTTTCCTCCAGTTGCCGGCGGCGGAAGCGGGCCATGTCCTCGGGATTGTCGAGATAGTAGCGGTCGTCGTCCTCGGCCGGCGCGCGGCCGAGTTCCTGCATGCGCATCTGCCGGCGAAGCGCGCGGCGATCGAGCTTGCTGCCTGGCGGCTGGATGGCGATGACCTTGCCGGTATCTGCATCGACCAGGACGCGGTTGCCCCTGGCGTCGTAGTAGATGTCGATATTGCCTTCCTGAGCCAGCATCAGCGCGCCGCGCTCGGTCGGGCGCGCGCTCTGCGCGCCATCCACGCTCGGCGTGGCGAACGCACAGGAAGACACCAGCCCGGCCGCGAGTGCCGAAAGGGAAAAGATCAAGCGCAGCATGCGGGTCAAGCTCTCCGGTCGACTGGGCTTCTGGCGGGCGAACCCTTCGCCAGCAAACCAGTTACCCAAGTTAAGGTTCCAACATGAACCGGGCATGAAGATGGCGGTCTTCCGGTGCCTTGAGGAATATCAGCTAATGCGTGTCGCGCAAAAGTGTGCAGCGGTTGTGCGATAACGACATGCATGAAAACAAAGCCTTAAAGCGCGTCGCCCGAATCCGCTCACAGTACACGACTCATTGGGTTTTGATGGTCTTAGGGAAAGCGCTGAGCCATGCGGTTAGAGCGTTTTGGGGTGAGAAGTTGATCCATGCCCTGAGGGCGTCTAGTCCGATGCGGAACCATGACTTTTCGCGTCGGCCGTGGGCCTTTCGCTTGATGGCCTTCATACCCATGGTTTGGGTTGCACATCGATAGGCCCATGTGATTGCGATGGCGAGAATGGCTGTCAGGGTATCGATCTTGTCTGGCGCGGTCATTCTGGTGTCTTCGATGTTGAAGCCGCGGGTCTTGGCATCGCCGAACAGGCATTCGACGGCCCAACGGCTCTTGTAGGCTATGATGGCGGCCTTGGCGTCCTGGCTGTTGGTCATGACGATGAGCCATTCGCCCTGCTGGCCTTTTCTGCCGTCGATCCATTTGGCAGCGAAGGATAAACGGACGGATGCAGCCGGCAGGCCGGCCTCAAGCGTCGTGACGCTGCGGCTCTTGCGGCGCTTTCTCAGCAGGGTCTGGAGTGTCCAGAGCTTTCCATCGGCCAGGGCGACGCACTGGCCGACCTTGACGCGAATGGCAAACGGGACCTTGTTTTGCATCAGGAATTTGACCCAATCGGCGCCGATGAACTCGCGGTCGGCGAGCAGCAGTTCGATCGAAGCCGCGCCGAACAGGTCGAGATAGCGCCGCATCAACTCGATGCGCTGGTGCGTATTGCTGTTGCCCTGGTGGTCGAGCACCGTCCACAGCAGCGGTACGCGAAAGCGTCGCGTCACGATGGCCAGCATGAGAATGTTGATGTCCTTGCAGCCGACCTTCCAGCTGGTGCGATCGAGCGCCAGGCATTTGGGCCGCGACAGGTTCAGCATGCGCACGACGAGCTGCGCGACGAGTGCCTGATCCAGCCGGATCGACTGGAAGAAGCGCTGCAGGCGGCGATAGTTCGACCCGTGTTGCGCGGCCCCCGGAAACTGGCTCGCCACATGGCTCAGATTGACCGTGCGGCCTTGAACCATGCCGATGATCAGAACCGCGAGTGTTTCCAGGCGCGAATTGCGCAGTGCAAAATGACGGCTTAGGGTCTCGATGAGGGCGGTGTGAATCGTGATCGGCATCGGCGGATCCTTTTGGCGAAGAATCCTCCAATCAAATCACTTCAAGCCGTCCTCACCCTTGCGTCGTGTACTGTGGAATCCGCTTCAGCGCGACGCGCTTTAGTCTTTGGCAAGCCCCAATTCGTTACGTGCCTGTTTGGTCAGCTTGAGGACGACCAGGCGATGGCTCTCGCGCAGATAGTCCTCGAGCGCCGCATCATCCATGCTTTGGCTTGTCTGACGCTGGATCCATTTCATGCCGCGCGAGGCAAGATAAGGCGCCGGCCGGCAGCCCGGCTGATCCTTCAGCACGTCATAGGCCATCTCGGAGCATTTGAAGGTGACGAAAAGCTGGCCGCCCTCGTTCCAGCCGCCAATGGCAAACACCTTGCCGCCGACCTTCCAGACATGGGCCCCGCCCCACTGGACCACATGCGTCGCAGCGGGCAGCGAGGCGCAGAAGCCGTTATAGTCGTCGAGCTTCATCGAGTTCTTCCCAGCCATTCGAATCGGCAGCCGATTATGCGCGGTCGCCGGGAATAACAAAGCGCGCCGCACCAGTCCGATGCGACGCGCCCTTTCGTTTCAACTTGCCCGGAGTCAGGCGGCGGCTTCCGTCGCCACCACCGTCGGCTTCGAGCGGAAGTTCAACCGGTCGGAACCCGCGGTGACCTTGACGGTCGAACCGTCGAGGATCTCGCCGAGCAGGATCTTCTCCGCCAGCGGGTCCTGCAGCTCCTTCTGCATCACCCGCTTCAGCGGCCTGGCGCCATATGCCGGATCGTAGCCCTTCGAGGCCAGCCACTCGATCGCGTCGTGATCGAGCGACAGCACGATCTTGCGGTCGACGAGCAGGTTCTCCAGCCGCTTGAGCTGGATCTCGACGATGCGGTCCATGTCCTGCCGGCGCAGGCGGTGGAACAGGATCACCTCGTCGACGCGGTTGAGGAACTCCGGCCGAAACGAGGCCTTCACCACGGCCATCACCTCGTCGCGCACCGCATCGACATCCTGGTCGTCGCTGAGGTTGACCAGATATTCGGCGCCGAGGTTGGACGTCATGATGATCAGCGTGTTGCGGAAGTCGACCGTGCGGCCCTGGCCATCGGTCAGCCTTCCGTCGTCGAGCACCTGCAGCAGCACGTTGAACACATCCGGATGCGCCTTCTCGATCTCGTCGAAAAGCACGACCTGATACGGCCGGCGCCGCACCGCTTCGGTCAGCGCGCCGCCTTCCTCATAGCCGACATAGCCGGGAGGCGCGCCGATCAGCCGGGCGACGGAGTGCTTTTCCATGAACTCCGACATGTCGATGCGCACCAGCGCCGTCTCGTCGTCGAACAGGAAGCTGGCCAGCGCCTTGGTGAGCTCGGTCTTGCCGACACCGGTCGGTCCGAGGAACATGAACGAGCCGATCGGCCGGTTCGGATCCTGCAGCCCGGCGCGGGCGCGGCGCACGGCCTTGGACACCGCCTGCACGGCTTCGCCCTGGCCCACGACGCGCTTGCCGATCTCGTCTTCCATGCGCAACAGCTTCTCGCGCTGCCCTTCCAGCATCTTGTCGACCGGAATGCCGGTCCAGCGCGACACGACATGCGCGACATGGTCGGGTGTGACCACCTCTTCCACCATGCCGGTCTTGCCGTCCTGCGACTCGGCTTCCTTGAGCTTCTTCTCGAGCTCTGGGATCTTGCCATAGGCAAGCTCGCCGGCGCGCTGGAACTCGCCCTTGCGCTGCGCGATCGCCAGTTCATTGCGCGTCTCGTCGAGCTGCTTCTTCAGGTCGGCGGCAAGGCCAAGCTTCTGCTTCTCGGCCTGCCACTTCGTGGTCAGTTCGCTCGATTCCTCCTCGAGGTCGGCGAGTTCCTTCTCCAGCCGGGCAAGCCGGTCCTTCGAAGCCTCGTCCTTCTCGACCTTCAGCGCCTCGCGCTCGATCTTGAGCTGCATGATGCGGCGGTCGATCTCGTCCAGCGCCTCGGGCTTGGAATCGACCTGCATGCGCAGCCTGGACGCCGCCTCGTCGACCAGGTCGATTGCCTTGTCCGGCAGGAAGCGGTCGGCGATGTAGCGGTTGGAAAGCGTCGCCGCCGATACAAGCGCGGAATCGGAGATGCGCACCTTGTGGTGCTGCTCGTACTTCTCCTTCAGGCCGCGCAGGATCGAAACCGTGTCTTCCACCGTCGGCTCGTCGACGAAGACGGGCTGGAAACGGCGGGCAAGCGCGGCATCCTTTTCGACATGCTTGCGGTATTCGTCGAGCGTGGTCGCGCCGACGCAGTGCAGTTCGCCGCGCGCCAGCGCGGGCTTCAACAGGTTCGATGCGTCCATCGCGCCGTCCGCCTTGCCGGCGCCGACCAGCGTGTGCATCTCGTCGATGAACAGGATGATGTTGCCGTTGGCCGAGGTAACCTCGTTGAGCACGGCCTTCAGCCGCTCCTCGAACTCGCCGCGATATTTGGCGCCGGCAATCAGCGCGCCCATGTCGAGCGCCATCAACTGCTTGTCCTTCAGCGATTCCGGCACGTCGCCATTGACGATGCGCAACGCCAAGCCCTCGGCGATGGCGGTCTTGCCGACGCCCGGCTCGCCGATCAGCACGGGGTTGTTCTTGGTGCGCCGCGACAGCACCTGGATGGTGCGGCGGATCTCGTCGTCGCGGCCGATGACCGGATCGAGCTTGCCGGCGCGGGCGTCGGCGGTGAGGTCGCGCGCGTATTTCTTCAGCGCGTCATAGCTCTGCTCGGCGCTGGCCGAGTCGGCTGTGCGACCCTTGCGGATATCGTTGATGACCTGGTTAAGCGCCTGCGCGGTGACGCCCGCCTTGGACAGGATGTCGGCGGTCTTGGCCGACTTCTCCATGACCAGCGCTTGCAGCAGCCGCTCGACGGTGACGAAGCTGTCGCCGGCCTTCTTGGCGAGGTCCTCGGCGGTCGAAAACACCTTGGCAAGAGGCTGGGCCAGGTAGAGCTGGCCATTGCCGCCCTCGACCTTGGGCATGGCTTCGAGCGCCGCCTCGACGCCGAGCTTGACATCGCGGACATTGCCGCCGGCGCGCTCGATCAGGGATGCGGCAAGGCCCTCGTCGTCGTCGACGAGCACCTTGAGCATATGTTCGGGCGTGAATTGCTGGTGGTTGCGCGAGAGCGCCATGGTCTGCGCGGACTGGATGAAGCCGCGCACGCGCTCCGAGTATTTCTCAAGATTCATTCTCTGTCTCCTTCCATCACCGGCCCGCTTTGCGGCACCGGATCAGATTGCGGTGACGGGCCCGCCCATAAGAGCCGAACCCTGTTTCCTGGCGAGATATGGTGCGCGGGCGGCAGGCTCTCAAGACGTCTGGCTAGCGCAATTCCAGGAAAAGTGTGATGTGGTTTTCCGTTCGGAATTGCGTAAAGCAAAAAAGAGAGAGCAGTTCGCCGTTTTCGTGAAACGGTGAAACGCTCTATCGGCACGCCATATTATTCCACCGCCCGCAAAAACAAAAACGGCGGAGAATGCTCTCCGCCGTTTGCAATATCCGAAATGGCTTCTGGATCAGTTGTTCGCGTCGGCGGCAACAGGCTCGCCTGCTTCGCTGGCAACCGGCGCCGGCTCGCCGGCGGCAGGCTCGCTCGCCGGCCTTGCCTCTTCGGCGGGCCTGGCGCTGGCCTCGTCGCCATTGTTCATGGCGCTATGCGCTTCAGCTGACTTTTCGGCGCTCGAACCTTCGGGGCTCGCACCTTCTGGCTGACCGCCCTGTTCGCCACTGCCCGCCTGATCGGCATAACTGCCGCGCGGGCGGCGCGGGCGCCGCGGCCGGCGACCGCCGCCATTGTCCATGGCGGCTTCGTTGAGCTCGGCCTGGGCGGCAAGGGCTGCCGGCGAAAAGCTGTCGAACTGCGGCGTCTGCTCGGCCTGTGAACCAGCCTCGCCGGCTGCCTCAGGCTGCGCCTCATTGCGGCGGTTCTGGTCGAACTGCTGGCCGCCCTGCTCGCCGCGCTGGCCATTTTCGCCGCGCTGGCCGTTCTGGCCAAAGCCGCCGTTGCGGCGGTCGCGATTGCGGTCGCGGCCATTGTTGTCGCGCTGCCCCCCATCCCGCTGGCCACTGTCGCGGCGATTGTTGTTGTCGCGGCCGCTTTCCTGGTTGTAGGCGAGTTCCGCCGGCGTGCCTTCGATCACCGGCTGCGGTCCGGAGCCGTTCGCCGCGGCCGGCGCGTCGGCGCCATTGCCGCCGTTATTGTCGAACTCTTCGCGATCCTCGTCGAGATCGTCATCGAAGTCGTCGCGGTTCTGCTGGACATTCTGGATCGGCATCTGCGCCTGCGCGGCGGCAATGATGCGATTGTAGTGCTCGGCGTGCTGGAGATAGTTTTCCGCCATCACCCTGTCGCCGGAGCTTTGCGCGTCACGGGCGAGCGTGGCGTATTTCTCGGCGATCTGCTGAGCCGACCCGCGGATCTTCACGTCCGGGCCGTTGCTCTCGTAAGTGCGGGTCAGGGGATTCGGCCCCTTGCGGTTGTTGTTGTTGTTGCCACCGCCGCCATTGTTGTTGCGACCGCGCATGCGCCTGTTCTGCTGTTGTGGCCTCATTAGACTCTCTTCATAGTGAATTTTCGAAAAACTCTTCACGAACGGAGGCGCTCATGCGGCCAGCCGTTTCGTTTCTTCACTGGCGTTCGCCCGCATCAATTGCGTTGGCGCCACGTGCCATCCTGTTCCGGTTACATCACTTGCCAGATGATTCCCGCACGAAGCTTGGGCGTCGTTTGCGCAAGAAGGCAGCTATTTCCAAGGAAAACCGAATCGCTGGGAGCACTGCCTGCTTCGTCTCATCCGGTTGAGCCGGACCCTAACTGCATTCCCCGGTGTTGCCAAGCGGTTTTTTCGCACTGCATCAGGGCTTTCAACGCTCGAACACCAGAACTCTGTCATTGCCACCGAGGTCGCGATGTGTCCCGGTTAACACATAGCCGGCTGCCGCGAATATTCCGCTGACCTCGTTTTTCTGCGTGTAGCCGATCTCGACCGCTACCTTGCCTTGCGCTTCCAGAAATGCAGCCGCTTCGGCGGCGATGACCCTGTAAGGGTCCAAACCGTCCGTGCCGCCATCAAGGGCCGGGCGCGGGTCGAAATCGCGGACCTCGTCCTGCAGATTTCCAATGTCTCCACTGGGTATATAGGGAGGGTTCGAGGCAATTACATGGTAACGGCCCAAAACTTTTTCGAACCAGTTGGAATGCAAGGCTTTGAAGCGCTCGCCGAACCCCAGGTCCCGGGCGTTTCCGGCCGCGGTCGCCAATGCATCGGGCGAAATATCGACGCCTGTCGCAGTCGCGGCCGGAACGGCGCCGAGCAGGGCCAGCGCGATGGCTCCGGTGCCCGTGCCGAGATCGAGAATACGGCATTCCCCGAGCCTTTCGGCCGTTGCCCGGGCGAACGGCAGGACGGCGTCGACCAGCGTCTCGGTGTCCGGCCGGGGCTCCAGCGTCTCCGGCGAAAGCGACAGGCGCAAACCGTAGAATTCGCGGTAGCCGAGGATACGGTGTACCGGCTCGCCTGCGATGCGACGCCTGAGGGCCGCTTCGATGGCCGAAAGCGCCGCGGAACCCACCTTTTGCTCCGCTTCGGCAATGGCCTGGGTGCGGGTCGTGCCGGAGAAATGCTCGACGATCAGCCGGGAATCGAGCGCCGGATCGGCAATGCCGGCGGCGGCCAGGCGCCCGCGCGCCACCCTGAGCAGCGGCCCGAGCGCCGCGGGCAGTTGGTCAGCCATCGAGGCTCATATCGGCAAGCAGCTTCGACTGATGGTCGGCGATCAGCGCGTCGACCACCTCGTCGAGCTCGCCCATCATCACCCGGTCGAGCTTGTAGAGCGTGAGGTTGATGCGGTGGTCGGTGACGCGCCCTTGCGGGAAATTATAGGTGCGGATGCGCTCCGACCGGTCGCCCGAGCCGACCTGCGACTTTCGCGAGGACGAGCGTTCCTCGTCGGCCCGGCTGCGCTCCAGGTCGTAGAGCCGCGCGCGCAGGATCTGCATGGCGCGTGCCCGGTTCTGGTGTTGCGACTTTTCCGCCTGCACCACCATGATGCCGGTCGGCAAATGGGTAATGCGAACCGCCGAATCGGTGGTGTTGACGTGCTGGCCGCCCGAACCCGAGGCCCGCATCGTGTCGATGCGGATATCCTCGGCCCGGATCTCGATATCGACCTCTTCGGCCTCCGGCAGCACCGCCACTGTCGCAGCCGAGGTGTGGATGCGTCCGCCGGCCTCGGTTTCCGGCACACGCTGGACGCGGTGCACGCCGGATTCGAACTTCAGATGCGCGAACACGCCCTTGCCCGACACCGAGGCGATGATTTCCTTATAGCCGCCTACCTCGCCGTCGCTCGCCGACACCGTCTCGAAGCGCCAGCCACGCGAGGCGGCATAACGCTCATACATGCGGAACAGATCGCCGGCGAACAAGGCCGCTTCGTCGCCGCCGGTGCCGGCGCGGATTTCGAGGATGGCGTTCCTCTCGTCGGCCGCATCCTTGGGCAGAAGCAGGATCTGGATGTCCTTCTGCAGCGCTTCGATGCGGCTCTCGACTTCCGGCAGGTCCGCCTCGGCCAGCGCGCGCATATCGGCATCGGTCGCCTTGTCGGCCAGCATCGACTCGAGGTCCGTCTGCTCCTGCTCGGCGGCGCGCAATGCCCGGATCTTGCCCACCATCTCCTGGATGTCGGCATATTCGGAGGCCATCTTGACGTATTGATCGGCGGCGGGCCCGGCCGACATCTGCGCCTCGAGCATGTCGAAACGCTTGACGACTTGATCCATACGGTCGCGGGGCAGGTTGATCATGGTCTTGGAACTTCAATGAAATTCACGTCAGGGCCGGTCGGAAAATAGCGAGTTTCGAGTACCGGAGCGGAATGTACATTTAGGTACATGAGCACCGGCCTGCGCCGGCCATAGCCTTAATTCAACTGCCACGCCACTCATGAATGCTTCGGCCGGCGAAGGCCGGAAGCGCGGAAAATCGCCATTTGCAGACCGCCCTCACGTGAATCTAGAGCGGAATCGAACGATCGTCGGCAAAGGCCTGCAGCAGCGCCCGCATCGGCGTACCCTGGGCGGGCGCCATCAGATTGTCCCTGAAGAAGGCCTGCAGTTCCTGCAGCGGAAGTTCGGTCAGCATCGCCTTGACCGGGCCGATCGAGGCCGGCGACATCGAGATCGAACGGAAGCCGAGGCCGATCAGCGCCATCGCCGAGATCGGCTTGCCGGCCAGCTCGCCGCAAAGCGTCACCGGCGTGTGATTGCGGGCGCCGGCATCGGCGATCGTCTTCAGCACCCGCAGGAACGGCGCCGAAAGCGTGTCGAAGCGGTCGGCAAGCTGCGTATTGCCGCGGTCGACCGCCATGACGAACTGGAAGAGGTCGTTGGAGCCGACCGAGACGAAATCCACCGCCTTCATCAATTCGTCGAGCTGGAACAGGAGCGAGGGCACTTCCAGCATCGCGCCGAGCTTGAGGCTGGTGGGCAGGTGGTGCGCGAAGCGCGACAAATGCCGGACCTCGCGGTCGATGATCTCGCGCGCCTGCGCGACTTCCGACAGCTCGGTGACCATGGGCAGCATCAGCTTCAGTTCGCGGCCACCGCTGGCTTTGAGCAGCGCCCGGATCTGCGTCCTGAGCAGGCCAGGACGATCGAGCGTCAGCCGGATCGCCCGCCAGCCCAGCGCCGGGTTCTCTTCCTGGATCGCGCCCTTGAAGTAAGGCAGCACCTTGTCGCCGCCGATGTCGATGGTGCGGAAAGTGACCGGTTTGCCGCGCGCGGCGTCGAGCACATCACGATAGAGCCGCTCCTGCGCCTCGGCGCGCGGGAAGGTCGAGGCAACCATGAACTGCAGCTCGGTGCGGAACAGGCCGATGCCGGCGGCGCCCGACTCGGTAAGCTGCGGCAGGTCGACGGCAAGGCCCGCATTCATCAGGAGATCGACCGGAATCCCGTCCCTGGTCAGCGACGGCTTCTTGCGCAGCTCACGGTAGACTTCCTGCCGTCGGGCCCGGAACCGGACCTTTTCGGCATAGGCGGCTTCCAGGTCGGATTGCGGCCTGAGATGGATGGTGCCTTCCTCGCCGTCGACGATGATGGCGTCGCCGTTTTCCGCCATGGAAACGGCGCCCTTCACCTGTCCGGCGACCGGAATGCCCATGGCGCGCGCGACGATCACGACATGGCTGGTGGCGGCGCCGTCCTCGAGCACCAGGCCGCGCAGCTTGTCGCGCGGATAGTCGAGCAGTTCGGCCGCGCCCATCGAGCGGGCGACGATGATGGCGTCCTTGGGCAGCGCGGCCGCGACATCCTCCGGCCCGCGCCCCATCAGCTGGCGCAACAGCCGGTTGGCGAGATCGTCGAAATCGCTCATCCGCTCGCGCAGATAGGGATCGGTCATGTGCAGCATGCGCGCGCGCATGTCGCTTTGCACCTTTTCGACCGCGGCTTCCGCCGTCAGGCCGTTGCGGATCGCCTCTTCCAGCCGACGCACCCAACCACTGTCATTAGCGAACATGCGGTAGGCTTCGAGCACCTCGCGGTGCTCGCCCTCGAAGGCGACCTCGCGCCGCTCCAGCATGTCGTCGATGGAGAGGCGCAGCGAGCCGAGCGAGGACTGCAGCCGGCGCACCTCCTCCTCGCTGTCCTCGTTGAACAGGTTGGTGACGACGATGCGCGGCTCGTGCAGCACGACATGGCCGAGACCGACGCCATCGTTGAAGGAGACGCCGGTGAAGCTCGCCGGGCGGCGCAGGTCGAGCTCCAGCCCCGGCTTGGTGAGGCGGGCAAGATCGCCGGTGGCGATCATCTCGGCGATCACCATCGCCGTCGTTTCAAGCGCTTCGACCTCGTCGTCGCGATAGTGGCGCATGGTCTTGTTCTGCACCACCAGCACGCCCAGCGTGCGCCCTGCCCTCAGCACCGGCACGCCGAGGAAGGAATTGTAGATCTCTTCGCCCGTCTCCGGCAGGTAGGCGAAGGCCGGATGTTCCTGCGCGTTGGAGAGATTGAGCGGCCGCGCGCTGGCGGCGATTGTGCCGACCAGGCCCTGTCCGAGCCTGAGCTGCGCCAGGTGGACGGCGTTCGGGTTCAGACCTTCGGTGGCGTAGAGTTCGAGCACCGAGTCGGCGCGCAGCACATAGAGCGAGCAGACTTCGGCGACCATGTTGGAGGCGATGTCGCGCACGATGCGGTCGAGCCGCTCCTGCGGCTCCAGCGGCTCTTGCATGAGCTCGCGAAGCCGTTTGAGCAGAACGCGCGGGCCACTGGCCGTATCACGCATCGCGGCTTGTTCTCCAATGGCCATCTCGCCCGCCGCAGTTTCTCCTGCGGCCGGCGTTCACGCAACAACTGACTCAGTTCTTGCTATTGCTTATCCAGACCGTAGACGGAATGCAAAGTGCGAACCGCCAGTTCCGTATAGGGACCGTCGATCAGTATCGAAATTTTGATCTCGGACGTGGTGATGGCGCGGATATTGATCGCCTTGTCGGCCAGCGCCTTGAAGGCGGTGGCGGCGACGCCGGCGTGGCTCCTCATACCGATGCCGATGACCGAAACCTTCGACATGCCGGCTTCCGACTGCACGACGTCGTAGCCGACTTCGGGCTTCAGCTTCTCCAGCACGCCAAGCGCCTTGTCGACGTCGCCGGACGGCACGGTGAAGGTCATGTCGGTGAATTTGCCGTCCTCGGAAATGTTCTGGACGATCATGTCGACATTGATGTTGGCCTCGGCCAGCGGACCGAAGATGCCGGCGGCGACGCCTGGACGGTCGCCGACGCGGCGCAGCGAAATCTGCGCTTCGTCCTTGGCGTAGGCAATTCCGGTGACGACCTGCTGTTCCACGATCTCTTCCTCGTCGCAAATGAGCGTTCCGGGCGGATTGAGCAAATCCCCCATTCCGGGCGCATCGGGATCGTCGAAGGACGACCGCACGAAGGTACGCACCCTGTGTACCATGGCAAGCTCAACCGAGCGCACCTGCAGCACCTTGGCGCCGAGCGAAGCCATTTCGAGCATTTCCTCGAACGAAATCTTGGCGAGACGCCGGGATTTCGGCTCGATGCGAGGGTCGGTCGTGTAGACGCCGTCGACGTCGGTATAGATGTCGCATCGGTCGGCCTTGACCGCCGCGGCGATCGCCACGGCGCTGGTGTCGGAGCCGCCGCGGCCAAGCGTCGCGATACGGTTGTCCGGCCCGATGCCCTGGAACCCGGCGATGACCGCCACCTGGCCCTCGCCGAAGCGCTTGATCAGGAAGGCGCCGTCGATGTCGAGGATGCGCGCCGCGCCATGGGCATTGTCGGTCTTGATCGGGATCTGCCAGCCCTGCCAGGATCGTGCATGAATGCCCATGTTCTGCAACGTGATCGCCAACAGGCCGGCCGTGACCTGCTCGCCCGAAGCGACAACGGCGTCATATTCGCGCGCGTCGTGCATGGGCGAGGCTTCGCGGGTCCAGCCGACCAGCTCGTTGGTCTTGCCGGCCATGGCCGAGACCACCACGGCGACGTCGTGACCGGCATCGACCTCGCGTTTGACATGGCGCGCCACATTGCGGATGCGGGCGATGTCGGCGACCGAGGTTCCGCCGAATTTCATCACGATACGCGCCATGGAAGCGAAATGCCTTTGACTCAAGCCGGCTCAAGGCCGGAACGGGAGGAAACGCCAGGGTGACCAAGCGCGGAAATGCGCGGCCTCCTTAGCCAAAACAGCAAGGCTTCGCAAGCGAGCGCACTTATTAGCCGGCCCGGCACCACTCATCCTGACGGATTCCTGTCGCCGGTCATGCCACAAGACTGCCGAAACGGCCCGTTGGAGATTCTCATGTCCGAGACCCTGGAAATCGTCACCTTCCGCCTGAAGCCCGGCACCGAAGCCGGCTTTGTCGGGGTCATGACGGATTGGCTTGCCCGGCAGCCGGGCTTCCTAAGCCGGCAGCTCGGCAGGTGCGAGGATGGAAGCTGGGTGGACGTCGTGCGCTGGCAGAGCCTGGAACAGGCCCAGGCGGCGGCGGACCGCATCATGGCCGAGATCGGCGCCAGCGAGGCGGTTCAGGCGATCGACCCGGCCAGCGTCGACATGAGGCACGCGGCGGTCGCGCTGTCGAAAATCTAATGCATGTCGCGCAAAAGTGTGCGGCGGTTTTGCGATAACGACATGCATGGAAACAAAGCCTTAAAGCGCGTCGCCTGAATCCGCTTCAGCGCGACGCGCTTTAGCCGGTCGAGGATGCTCAACGCAGCGCGATGGCCTTCCACAGTCCTGGATAGTCGACAATGAAGCCGGACGGCGAGACGTCCAACACCTGGTCGTAGCCGAATTTCGGCGCGGCATAGGCGTAGCGGCTGTCGTCGAGGCGACGGTAGGTCTGGTCCAGACGTTCAAGCCTTAGCTCCGGAAAGGCCAGATAGGCCGCCGGGGCAGGCGCCGCAGCGCCGACGGCAAGGTCGAAGCGGCGGATCGCCAGCAGGTTCGTTGCCGGCGTGAAGCCGAGGTCGACATCGACAAGCCCGGCAACCTCCGCCTGCTCCGCGCCATTCAGCGTCCATCGGCCGTCGGCCAGCCGTTCGACCTCGTAGCGCAAGGTTTGCGTGCCGAGAAACCCGTCGACACTTGCGAAACGCGTGCGCCAGCCGGCATCGCAATCCGCCGCATAGGCAAGGCTGCAGGGCTGGCCGTCATGGAGGAAGAGGGCATGGCCCTTGAGCCGCCAACCGCTCTGGGTCGCACAAAGCAGGCAGGCATCGTGGCCTTCAAGGTCGAGACGGCGCCAGAGGATCGACGTGTGAGGTCGCATGATCGCGTTCCTTTTCGAACAGTCTATGCCGTCCCATTCGCGCGAAGTCACAATCCCGTTTCACCATCTGCCCGACCAAGCTGCCACGTGCTGACAGCACGAGAGCTTGGCGGCAGCTGAAAAAACCTGCCTTGACATTCCCTCCCCCGCGCCCGACTTCCTAACGTCAGCGCCGCGCGTCCTTTGGGACGCAGGACATTGTAGCACTTTGACTTTGTGCATGATCCTTTCCGAAATCGATTCCAATTTTCGGGATCATGCGCTGGAGACCCGCCTATGCCAGAGCCCCGCCGATCGACCATCGATGCCGGAGAAGTCGAGCGCTTCTCCGCCCTTGCCGCCGAATGGTGGAATCCGAACGGCAAGTTCCGTCCGCTGCACAAGTTCAACCCGGTGCGGCTTGCCTATATCCGCGACCAGGTGGCGGCGCGTTTTGGCCGCGATCCGCGCGCGGCGCGGCCTTTCGATGGCCTGCGCTTCCTCGATATCGGCTGCGGCGGCGGGCTTTTGTGCGAGCCGATGGCCAGGCTTGGCGCCGAAGTGGTCGGCGCCGATGCTTCCGCGACCAACATCGAAGTGGCGAAGCTACATGCGGCGGAGGCCGGCGTCAGCGTCGACTACCGCGCCACCACGGCCGAGGCGCTAGCCGATGCCGGCGAGGTCTTCGATGTCATCCTGAACATGGAAGTGGTCGAGCATGTCGCCGATGTCGACCTGTTCGTCGCCAAATGCGGGCAGATGGTCCGCCCCGGCGGCATCATGTTCGTCGCCACCATCAACCGCACGCTGAAAGCGCTTGGCCTTGCCATCATCGGCGCCGAATATGTGTTGCGCTGGCTGCCGCGCGGCACGCATCAGTTCGGCAAGCTGGTGCGGCCGGAGGAGCTGGCAAAGGCACTGGGCGCGGCCGGTCTCACGGTGATCGACCGCACCGGCGTCATCTATCACCCACTGGCCGACCGCTGGCAGCGCTCGAAGGACATGGACGTCAACTACATGGTGCTGGCCGAGAAAGCCTCGGTCTGATCAATGGGTCCTCAGGCTTCCAACGGCCGATAGCCGCCGCGCCAATAGATCAGGGCCTGTCCGGCATCCTGCGTCCTCACCGCCTCGACCGAACCGATGACGATCGAATGCGTGCCGCGATCGATCATCTCGTCGAGGCTGCAGTCGAAAGCGGCCACCGCGTCGCACAGCAGCGACGCGCCCGTCTTCAGCGTCGTCCATTCGGCGCCCTTGTAACGATCCTTGCCCTTGATGCCGCCGAAGCCGGAGAAGCGCTCGGCAACCTGCTGGTGCTGGGGCCCGAGCGAGTTGACGCCGAAATGCCGGTAGCGCTCGATGATCGGCCAGGTCGATGAGGAGCGGTTGACGCAGGCGATCACCTTCGGCGGCTCGGCCGACAGCGACACCACGGAAATGACGACGAGGCCGGTACGGTCATCGCCGACGCCGGCGGTGATGACGCTGACATTGCCGACGATGAGCCGCATGGCGGCGCGGAAATCAGCGACGCTGACCGGATTTTCTGGCGTGGACTGACCTTCTGCCGTGGACATTGCCATCTCCTTGTCTAAGCCGCCGACTGCATCGCGGCCGGCGCGACGCGAATGGCTCTTTCTTCGAGAATAGGCAGGACCGTGTCGCGGAAATAGGGGAATTCCTCGACATAATCGACGAAGGACAAGGTCGAGCCGCGGAAGCCGGCTTGGTGCAGTTGGGTGATGCCGTTGGCCACCTGCTCGGGCGTGCCGGTCAGCGGAAAACCGCCATGGCCCGCCGCCATGCGGTCGCGGATGAGCGCCAGAAGGTCGTGCGGGAAGGATTGCGCGTGGGCGAATTGCAGCCGCACCAGATTGTCCACCGCCGCCCAATCGGCATTGGCGCGGCCGAAATGCTCAAGATAGTCGTTGGCTTCCTTTTCCGTCGGTCGGCACACGACATGGGCGAAGGTCAGCACATCGACGTCCCTGCCCGCCGCTTTGCCCTGCTCCTTCAGCGCCGCGAGCTCGTCCTTCGAGCGCGAGAGGTCGATCGCCGGCGTGAACAGGAAATCGGCGTTGCGGACGGCAAATTTCCGCCCCTCGTCCGAGCCGGCCGCGTTGAGGATCGGCAACGGCGATGACGGGCGCGGATCGCCGAGCACGTTCCTGAGCTTGAACCAGGTTCCGTCCCAGTCGAAGGCCTCCGTGCGGCTCCACAGGGCGCGCACGATATCGAACCATTCCTGCGCGTAGCCGTAGCGGGTGGTGTGGTCGTCGGGCAGCGCCAGCCCAAGTGCCTCGTATTCCGGCTTGTTCCAGCCGGCGACGACGTTGAGGCCGATGCGGCAGCGGCTGATCTGGTCGATGGTGGCCAGTTGCTTGGCGACGACGACAGGATGGTTCGCCGCCGTATGGGTCGTGGCAAAGACGGTGATGTTGCGGGTGAGCGCCAGCAGCCCCGCTGCCCAGGTGATCGTCTCAAGCACGTTGCCATGAAAATTGGTTTCGCCGCCGTAACCGATCCAGCGCGCGATCGGCAGCATGAAGTCGATGCCGGCTTCATCGAGAAGGCGGGCGAGCTTGAGATTGTTGTCCCAGGAATTGTCCCAGCGCTCGGCGACCTTGGTGACGGTCATGCCGCCGGAACAGTTGGACGCGAAGGTGCCGAGAAAGAAAGGCTGTGTGCCAGGCGCGAACTTGTCGAGCATGCTCATGACGATGTTCTCCTCACATTTTTGATTATAATTTATGATAGAAAGTCTATCATAAATTCATGTGGACGCAATCGCGTGGATCGGCGCATCCTCGCGGCAAGGGAGAGGCTGATGAACGAGCGTCGCAAATCGCTGGAAACACAGGAAGAACTGCTCGACCGCGGCTGGCATCTGGCGCGCACGCCGCTCGAGATCGACGTCACCGAGGTCGAATATGCGCTGATGCGCTCCTACGAGGCGTTCGGCCACTGGCAGGCGGAGTGCCTCGCCACCGTGATCGAGTTTTCGGCCAGCGGGCCGGAAAACGCGCTGCTCCACATCATCAGGATGAACGACCGGCCCAAAAGCGTCCGCGACCTCGCCCAGATGACCAATCGCGACGACATTCCCAACATCCAGTACAGCCTGCGCAAGCTGTTGAAGGGCGGGCTGATCACGCGCACCGGCAGCGGCAGGGCCGGCGTGACCTACGAGGTGACGCCGCTGGGGCATCGGGTGACGGAACGCTATGCCGATATCCGTTCGGTGTTGCTCATCGAAGCGGTGAAGCGCATTCCCGAGATGGCCGAGAAACTCGGGGACGTCGCGCGCACGCTGGAGTTGATGACGGGCATCTATGAGCAGGCGGCGCGCGCCGCCGCCACCCATCGCCGCCGCCACCCGCGGCCGGAACCCTCCGGCAAGGAGGATTAGCTCCGGGACGACGCCGGCTCGACCCGAACCGGCGCCGGCGCGCCGGCTTGGCTTTGCGCCTTGGTCGTGATGAAAACCCCGGCGGTGATGATGGCGGCGCCCAGCCAGGTCAGAAGCTGGTAATGCTCACCGAGGAAGAGCGTGCCGGCGAACAACCCAACGGCCGCCGCCACATAGCCGATCTGGCTGAGATAGACCGGCCCGCCGACCGCCTGCAGGCGGAAGAAGAAGGCAAACATCGCCGAGGCCGACACAACCTGACCGACGACGACGAGGGGCACGGCGCCCAGCGGGGCGAAGGCATGCGTGCCCAGAAGGCCGAGGATGCCAATGAGAAGCAGCGTGGCCGAGGCCAGGTGGCTGCCGACTGCAAGCTCGATCGGGCCGGTGTCTTGCGGCCAGTCGACGGTGCGGTAGATGTTGCCGGCGGCGAGGCTGACCGGGATGAGCAGTCCGATCGCCACCCAGAAATAATCGGCCGGCTGGCCGGCCTCGCCGCGCGTCAGCGCAACCATCGCCGCGCCTACGAAACCGACGGCGATGCCGATGACGCCGAGCAGGTTGGGGCGCCTGACACCGAGCAGGATCGAGAACACCAGCGTGATCACCGGCGACAGCGTGAACATGATGCCGGTGTAGCCGGCGCCGAGATGCGGGATGGCCGAGAACATCAAAAGATTGGGGACGGCATAGGAAATCGCCGCGGTGACGAAGAAATAGCGCAGCTTGTGCGGCGTCAGCCGGATCCGCTCGCCGCGCAGCAGAAGCGCCAGAAACAGCACGCCGCCTGCGCCCAGCGAAATGACGAAGGCCCAGACCGTGGCCGGTACCCCGGCGGCGGTGGCGAGCTTGCCGAACGGCAGCGTCATGCCAAGCAGGCCGCCCGTCACGACCAGAAGCCAGATCGCTGAATCCCAGAGAAATCTCATTGGTTCGTCCTGTCGCTGCGAGACCGCTTGGCGGCCAGTTCTTGTTGCAGTAAGATAATGCAAAGATTCTTTATGTCAAGATACTTTACGGTGAGCAATATGGATCGAGCGGGCAGGGCCATGGAACAGTGGCGACGGGAACGACCGGATCTCGACGTGTCGCCGATGGGCGTCATCGGGCGGCTCAACGAGGCCTCGGCGCTCATTGCGCGCGACCGGCTCGCGCCGGTATTCGCCCGCTTCGGGCTGCAGTCCGGCGAATTCGACGTGTTGGCGACGCTGCGCCGTTCCGGCGCGCCCTATGCGCTGACGCCGACCGAGCTCTACGAGGCGACGATGGTGACGTCGGGCGCCATGACCGCCCGCCTCGACCGCCTGGAAAAGGCCGGTCTGACCCGGCGCGCGCCGCACCCCAGCGACCGGCGCGGTGTGGTGGTGCAATTGACCGAGAAAGGGCTTGAGCTCATCAACGAAGCGCTTGCCGCCCACGTCGCCAACGAGCACGAAATCCTTGCTGGCCTGACACGCGAGGACCGGGAAATGCTGGCGAAGCTGCTCGGCAAATTGATTGGCAGCATGAGTTGACACCTGACGAGAGGATCAATTCCGCCTCGACTTCGCAGCCAATCTCCTGTTGCGCCATCTTCGGAGGGCGATCATTCTTCGCAGCAACCACTCGGGAACGCCGACATAACGCGCGGCCTCGACCTCTGCCGCTAAGGCTTGCTCGGCCATTGCGGTATCGCTCATGTCGGGCAAAGCGTTCAGCATCCTGTCGGCCTCGTCAAATGCTTCAGCTGCCCCGGGAAGTGCTTTGGTGAAAGCCATTTGGCGCCGGATACACGTCTGTTCAATACGCTGGCGCAATTCTTCGCGATACTCGATGCCGAACCGTGCGAGACGCGCATGTGTTGCCTCATGCACGATCACTGAGGCAATGAGCTCACACGACGTCTTTTTGTCGAGCACGAACCGTTGATCGAGCTGGCAAGTCCAGGTACCTACGCTGAACTGTCCGCGATAGGGGATTGCCAAAATCCAAATACGACTGAGGTCTCTTGCAAGCCTACGGTAGCGGATTGGATCGTGTTGGCGAATGAGCGACAGGGCCTGGACCACCCGATCAATCTCTTGCTGATCTCCAACAACCAGCAAACCGTCCACTGTCAGACTGTCCGAGGTCTTCAACCAAATCCACTGAAAGAACCTCTCTACGAGGCCCGAAAAAATTTCTCGCCGCCGCCCGCTCAGTTCCGGTCGTCCGGAAAGCTCGGGATTGGCATGAACTCGACGCCGTCCTCGGCGAGGCTCTGCGCCTCTTCGGGGGTCGCTTCGCCGTAGATGCCGCGCGGATCGGCCTCGCCGAAATGGATCTTGCGCGCTTCCTCGGCGAACTTGTCGCCGACATAGTCGGCATTCTCGCGCACCTTCTCGGCCAGCGCCTTGAGCTGCGCCAACGCCTGCTTCTGCGCCTCGCCCATGCCCAAGGCCACCTTCTCCTGCTTGCGGGATGTGGAGACGGCGGGCGCCATCAACGCCTTCTCGACCTTGTGCGAGCCGCAGCTCGGGCAATCGACGAAGCCGCGCTTCTTCTGGGCGTCGAAATCATCATTGTTGCGGAACCACGCTTCGAACTCGTGCTCGTGTTCGCAGATCAGGGAGAAACGGATCAAGAGGCGGCACCCCTGAGACGCGGCGCTTCGCTTGTCCCGGCTTTGACGGTGAAATCCCGCGCATTTTTCAGATTGGGGATCTTGCGGCGCGCGGCCAGCGACTGGGCCGGGTCGATCTCGGCGAAGATCACACCGGGCTCGTTATGCGCGGCCTCGGCGATGATGCGCCCCCACGGATCGACGATCAGCGAATGGCCATATGTCTCGCGCCCGTCCTCATGCAGGCCGCCCTGCGCGGCGGCGATAACATAGGCGCCGTTCTCGATGGCGCGGGCGCGCAGCAGCACTTGCCAGTGCGCTTCGCCGGTCTGGCGCGTGAAGGCGGCCGGCACCGTCAGCACTTCGGCCCCGGCCATCGCCTCGGCGCGGAACAGCTGCGGAAAGCGCAGGTCGTAGCAGACGGCAAAGCCAAGCTTCGTCCCTTCGATGTCGGTCACGGCCGCTTCCGTCCCTGGCTCGTAGGACGCGGATTCGCGCCAGCTCTCGCCATTGTCGAGATCGACGTCGAACATATGGATCTTGTCGTAACCGGCGATCACGGCGCCGTCTGGCGAAAACAGGAAAGCGCGGTTGGCGAGCTTCCCGTCGGCGCGGCGAATGGCCGTCGAGCCGATATGCAGGTGAATGCCGAGCTCCTTCGCCAACCTGCGCGCGGTCGCGACGACGATGTCCTTATCCTCCGCGGTAAAAGCGGCCGCGCCGGCTTCCTTGTCGCGCACCAGCGCTCCGGTCATTTCCGGCGTCTGGACGTAGGTGGCGCCCTGGCCGGCGGCCTGGCGGACCAGGATCTCCATGTCGGCGGCGTTGCGTTCCGGGCTCGTGCCCGAACGCATCTGCACGGCGGCGGCCTTGAAACTACCCATGGTCATCTCCCGTTGGCGAGCATCGCGTCCAGCCGGCCCCGCGACTCCAGATCGTGGAGGTCGTCGCAACCGCCGACATGCGTGTCGCCGATGAAAATCTGCGGAAAGGTGGCTCGCCCATGCGCCTTGGAAATCATTTCCTGGCGCAGCTCCGGCGAGAACGAGGCGTCGTGCTCGGTATAGGCTACCCCCTTGCGGTCGAGCAGCCGCTTGGCGGCGTTGCAGTAGCCGCACATCATGCGGGTGTAGATCGTCACATCAGCCATTGGCCGGCAGTCCTCATGCATGCCGTCCAGAGAGGTACGAAAGCGACATGCGGCAAACAACAATTAAAACCTATATAGTCGCGGACTCATCGGGCCGAAAGTCCCCAGGCAGGACGCGGGCGAAAGTAAGGATGTCGACGGCTCCGGCGCCACCCCTCTTCAGCGCCTTGGCGACCGCCCGCACCGTTGCGCCGGTGGTGTAAACATCGTCGACCACGAGCACCCGGCGCCCGGCTATCTCGATTTCGGCTTCCGGCGGGACGCGAAAGGCGGCGCGCACATTCTCCTCGCGCTCGTGCCGTTCGAGCCCGACCTGCTGGCGCGTCAGCTTCACGCGCCTGATCGCGGATGGCGAGAAGGGCAGCCCGCCGAGCTTTGCAACGGCCCGTCCGAGCTCTGCCGACTGGTTGAATTGGCGCCGGAAGAAGCGCCGCCAGTGCAACGGCACCGGCACGACCAGGTCGGCCTCCGCGGCCAGCTCCGCGCCGGCGCGCATCATCCAGTTCGCCATCCACGGCGCGAGGTCGGTTCGATCCTGATATTTCAGCCCCTGCACCATCTGCCGCGCGACGCCTGAATAGACGACGGCCGCCCGCGCCCTCTCGAAGGGCGGAGGATCGGCGATCGCCTCGGCGGACAGAAACCCCTCGCCCATGTCGTGGGTGAAGGGCGTGCCCATCACCGGGCACCAGGGCTTCTCCAGCAGCCTCAGCTTCGGCCAGCAGGCGCCGCACAGCACGCCAGGCTGCGACACATGGCGACGGCAGCCGGCGCAAACCGGCGGAAACAACAGGCGCGCCGGCCAGGCCAGTGCCTGCCGGGCCATATCCTGGACCGCTATGGTCTTGATCTTGTGCACCGGATCGGCCACGTGATTGGAACCCGGCGCACCTTAACACCACTCCGGCACGCGCGGACAACAGGAAGCTTTTCGTTGCAGCCCTTGATCGACACCGAGCTCTGGCTCGCGCGCAAGCGCAGGGCTCTCGCCCGCCCCGTCGAAGGCGCCGATTTCCTGATGCGGCGCGCCGCGGAAGACCTTGCCGACCGGCTGGGTGCCGTCGAACGCCGCTTCGGCAAGGCGGCCGCGCTGTTTTGTCAGACGTCGGCGGCGGCGGACGTGCTCGCCGGCAGCGGCAAGGTCGGCGAGGTCGTACGCGTCGAGATGGACGAAGCGCTTCTGGCCGGCGGCCCCGGCCTGGTGGCGCCGCCGGAGACCGTGCCGTTCGAGGAAGGCAGCCTCGACCTCGCTGTCTCCCTGCTCTCGCTGCACGCCGTGAACGACATTCCCGGCGTGCTCGCGCAAATCCGCCGGGCACTGAGACCGGACGGGCTGTTCCTCGGCGCTCTTACCGGCACGGGCACATTGGCGGAACTACGCGAAAGCATGCTTGCGGCCGAGACGGAGCTTTACGGCGGCGCGAGCCCGCGCATCCTTCCTTTCACCGACGTGCGCGACGCGGGCGCGCTGCTGCAGCGCGCCGGCCTGGCATTGCCGGTCGCCGATGTCGAAACGGTCGCGGTGCGCTACGATACGCTGTTCGATCTCGCGGCCGATCTCCGCGCCATGGGCGAAACCAACGTGCTCATCGATCGCAGCCGCCGGTCGGCCGGCAGACGCCTGTTTGCCCGCGCGGCCGAAATCTATGCCGAGCGATTCTCGGATCCGGACGGCCGTATCCGCGCAAGTTTTTCGATTGTTTGGATGTCCGGCTGGGCGCCAGACGCCTCGCAGCAAAAACCGCTCAGACCCGGATCGGCCAAGGTCTCGCTAAAGGCTGTCCTGGAGAACCCGCCTAAGATTTGAGCGCACCCGTCGTCAGTGAGCGAAGGCGTTGGCCAGCTTGCTGTTGTTGTCGGTGAACAGCCATACGAGGCCATCGGCCGCCTGTTTGACCCCGGCGATGATGGCGAGCGACAAAACCACGACGATCAGGCCATATTCGACGGCCGTGGCGCCCGTTTCATCTTTAATGAATTGCTGCAGCAGGTTTTTCATGATCATCGATCCCTCATGCAGAAACTCTAATGTCTTACCCGTTAAGAAAGGTTAACGGCAAAAGCTTAACAGCGAGTGAAACGCCGCCGTGCCGCGAAATCATTAACCAAGTCAGCACTCGCCGCTGCGGCTGCCGTCATTGCGGATGACGCAGATTGAACTGGGCAAAGGCTGCAGCACGCTGCGGCGCAGCGTATATGTATTGGGGCGATGACCGATCGATCCGGTCGCCGTCATGTCGAGCCCGCCGGGAAAGCCGTCGCGAGCGCTCTGCGGCCGGGTCTGGCTGTCCAGGAAAGGCGTTGCGATCAGCGCCAGCGCCACCGCGGCCGAGCCGAAGAGAAGCGTGATCCGCAGGATGCCCATGCCGGCGTCCACCGCGCGGAAGCCGCGGTCGGGCCGGATCGAGTCCCAGTCTCTTTCGAGGCTCATGCCGTGTTTCCCAGTCATCGACGATATCGCCGCGCGAAACGGCCTCGTGCAATTTTTCACATCGAGATAAATCTTCCATTAACGCTGGCTAAAGCAGCTCCCGGGAAACGTGCGGAACATTCACCGTCTCCAGGAAACGGTGAGCTGTCGCAAGGGCAAACCGCGAAACTACAGAAGGTCGATGAGGAACTGGATCAGCGGCGCGTCGGCCGGCGGCATCGGATAGTCGCGCATCTGCCGGGGCCTGACCCATTTGAGTCCCTGCCCTTCTTTAGGCTGCGCGATCCCGCGGAAGCGGCGGCAGACATAAAGCGGCATCAGGAGATGGAAATCGTCATAGGAGTGGCTGGCGAAGGTGAGCGGCGCCAGGCACGGGATCTCCGTCTCGATGCCGAGCTCCTCATGCAATTCGCGCACCAGGCATTCCTCCGGCGTCTCGCCGGGCTCGACCTTGCCGCCTGGAAACTCCCACAGGCCGGCAAGCTGCTTTCCTTCCGGACGCTGCGCCAGGAGCACGCGCCGGTCGGTGTCGACCAGCGCGCAGGCGGCGACCAGCAGCAGACGCTTTCCGGTTGGCTTGCTCTCGCTCATGCGCCCGGCGGCCGTCGATAATGGTAGCGATAGACTTCGTCGAAGCCGAGCGACCGGTAGAGCGAGAGCGCCGGTTCGTTGCTGGCCTCGACCTGCAGCCAGGCTTCGCGCGCGCCGCGCAGCCGGGCCCATTTCAGCGCCGACAGGATGAGATTGCGGCCATGGCCCTTCTTGCGCGCCGATTCTTCGGTGGCAACCTCGAACAGACCCGCGAGATCGCCGTCATGCACGCAGATCAGCGTCGCCACCGGCTCGTTGCCCTCCTCGAGCGCGAACAGCCCCGCTTCCGGCTGGATCGCGCCGATGACCTCGGACAGGCCGGGCCGCAGCGAGGCGTCCGAGCCGCTCGTCCTCAGCGACGCGCCGATGAAGCGGCTGATGTCCTTGAGCGGAATCTGGTCCATGGCCGCGCCGAGCCCGACCTCCTTCAGCGGCAGCCGCATGACCAGGGATTCGTCGAACCTGTTCCAGCCGGCCTTGTCGAGATGCGTGGACAGAACCCGTCCCGACAGCGGCGACATGCGAAAGGTCAGCGGCCGGCCATAGGCGTCGAAGCGCCGCGCGGCGCGGCCGATGCGCTCTTCGATGGCGTGCGTGTCGCCCGGATCGAGCGGATTGACCGAGTTCAGGCGCTTGGCGGGGTGTCCTGCCGTGAGCCGTACCACCCAGGTCCCGTCATAAAGGACGGCGGCCGCCGGCCAGGCGCGAAAGCCCGCCGCCTCGTAGCGGCGCACGACCGCCAACACGCTTGCCGGATGCCCGGACACCGGCGCCATCAGCTCCGATAATCGCCATTGATGGCGACATATTCCTTGGTGAGGTCGCAGGTCCACACCGTCGCCTTGCCGCGGCCGATGCCGAGATCGGCGCGAATGCGGATATCGTCGCGCTTCATATAGGCCGAGGTCGCTTCCTCCGAATAGGTCGGATCGCGTTCGCCCTCATGCGCGAGCCGATTGTCGCCGAACCAGATCGACAGCCGGTCGCGGTCGGCCGGTTCGCCTGCCTTGCCGACCGCCATGACGACGCGGCCCCAATTGGCGTCCTCGCCGGCGACGGCCGTCTTGACCAGCGGCGAATTGGCGATCGAAAGCGCGATGCGCTTGGCCGAGCGGGCGGACTTCGCGCCGGTGACCGTGACCTCGACCTGCTTGCGCGCGCCCTCGCCGTCGCGCACTACCTGCAGCGCCAGCGACTTCAGCACCTTGCCGAGCGCCCGGCGGAAGGCGCCAAGCCGCGCATCCTTGGGATCGCTGATCGCCGGCGCGCCGCGGGCGGCGGCCTTGCCGGTGGCGAAGATGAGCAGCGTATCGCTGGTCGAGGTGTCGCTGTCGACGGTCACCGCATTGAAGGTCTTGGCCGTGCCGCGCGAAAGCAGGTCCTGCAGTGCGGGGGCGGCGATCGGCGCGTCGGTGGCGATGAAGGAAAGCATCGTCGCCATGTCGGGCGCGATCATGCCGGCGCCCTTGGCGATGCCGTTGATGGTGACGTCGGCGTCGCCGAGCTTGACCGTCGCCGTCGCCACCTTCGGATAGGTATCCGTGGTCATGATCGCCTTGGCCGCCTCGGTCCACAGATCCGGCTTGCCGTCCTTGGCCAGGCCGGCGAGCAGATGGCTGAATTTGGTGGTGTCGAGCGGCTCGCCGATGACGCCGGTCGAGGCCAGGAAAACCTCGCTCTGCGAGCATCCGGCGGCCTTCGCCGCCGCCTCGCCGGTCAGCGCGGTCGAAGCCTTGCCCTTCTTGCCGGTGAAGGCGTTGGCGTTGCCGGAATTGACCACCAGGACGCGCGCCTTGCCGGCGGGCAGGTTCTGACGGCAGAAGTCGACCGGCGCCGACGGGCATTTCGACTTGGTGAACACGCCGGCGACAGCCGTGCCCGGATCGAAGACCATGGCCAAGAGGTCGGTTCTGTTCTTGTATTTGATGCCGGCTTCGGCGGTCGCGATGCGCACACCCTCGATGACCGGCATCTTTGGATATTTCTTCGGTGCAAGCGGCGAAATCGTAGCGGACATCGGAACCCCGGAGCGGCAAGAACGCGAAAGGAAGGCCGGTTTGCCCGATAGCGCGCGTCGGCGCAAGGGGCGTTCTGGCCGCGCCTTCCCGGCCTGGCCGGCGGCTTGGCAGTTGGAAACGCGTCGTTTCGTTTCGTCGCCGAAGCCAATATGATCGGCGCCAGATTCACTGGCTAAGGAAGACCTCGATGGACGAAGCCGCCGCTCGCGGGCGCAAGTCGATCGGCGCGAAACGCAATCCCGAGAGCGCCGATGCCATCGTCAAGGCCGCCGAGGCGGTGTTGCGCGAAGCGGGCTATGCCGGCTTCTCGATCGAGGCCGTCGCCCGGCGGGCGCGCGCGGGAAAGCCGACCATCTATCGCTGGTGGCCGAGCAAGGCGGCGCTGCTGATCGAGGTCTACCAGCGGCAGAAGCGCGTCGAGACGCCCGACACCGGGAACATCGAGGACGATCTGGCCGGCTTCCTTCAGAACCTTTTCGCGCATTGGCGCGACACCCCGTCGGGCAACATCTTCCGCTCGCTGATCGCGGAGGCGCAATCGGACGAGACAGCCGCGGCCGCCCTTGCAGAATATTCGAAAGGACGCCGCAGCCATACCGGTCGGATGATCGAGCGCGCCAAGGCGCGGGGCGAGGTGGCGGCCGATATCGATGCCGGGATCGTCGCCGATCTGATCGCTTCCTTCGCCTGGCGGCATCTTCTGGCCGGACGGCTCGACGAGGACGACGCGCTGATCCGCGCCGCCATACGCTACATCACGCGGGGTATAATGAACGCTTGACCCCCGAAAGCGAAAGGGCGCCCGAAGGCGCCCTTTTAGAATTATCCAGCCGCAAGCGGATTACTTGCCGGCTTCCAGCGTGTCGATGTCCTTCTTGAGCTTCTCGTCCGGGATCTCGACCTTGGCGGCCGCGCGCAGCTCCTTGACCATGGCGAAATACTTGTCGCGGATCACCGCCTGCTTGGCCTGATCCTTGACGTCGTCGAAGGCCGGCGGCTGCTTGGCGCGCTTGTCCTCGACCTTGATGACGTGCCAGCCGAACTGCGACTGCACCGGCTCCTTCGAATATTTGCCGACGTCGAGCGCGAAGGCCGCCTTGTCGAACTCCGGCACCATCTGCCCTGGGCCGAACCAGCCGAGGTCGCCGCCACTGGTCTTGCCGCTCGGATCGCTGGTGTGTTCGTTGGCGAGCTTCTGGAAGTCGGCGCCGCCGTCGAGCTGCTTGATGATCGCCTCGGCCTCTTCCTTCGTCTTCACGAGGATGTGACGGGCGTGGATTTCGTTGACCGGCGGCGTGTTGGCGATCTCCTGGTCGTAGCGGGCGCGCACTTCTGCGTCCGTCACCTTGTCGACCACTTCCTTCTCGACCACCTCGCCATGCAGGGCGCGAGCCTGCAGGAACGCCATGCGGCGCTGGAAGTCGGCGTCCTTGTCGAGGCCGCTGTCGACCGCCTTCTTGGCCATGACGCGGATTTCGATCGCGGCCGAAAGGGCAGCCGCGCGGCGCTGTTCGGGCGGCATCTGCGCGAACTGTTGCGACAGTTCGCCTTCGGCGAGTTGAAGATCGGCCTCGGTCAGCTTCTCGCCATTGACGGTGGCGACCACAGCATTGGGATCGACCGGAGCCGCCGCCGGCGCTGTGGCGTCCTGGGCGGGCTTGGTCTCCTGCGCCATCAGCGGCGACAGGCTAAGAGCCGAGAGCCCGAAGACCAGACCGAGGCTGGCGAGCGAGGCGCGGCGGAACGACAGGGACATCAAGATAACTCCAATGGGATTGCCAATAAGGACCGCGTGAGCGGAAGGGTTCCAAATCAGTCGGATTGTGGCGGAATTTGGCGCTGCCCATAGGGCTAACGCGGCGTTGACATCGATTGAGCCCCCTCTTATCTGTCCATCGACTTGGCGTCCAGAACCGTTTTCCGGGCGCTTTTTGCGTTTGTCCGCATTCACGCGGATTTGATGGGCCCGCCAGGCGCCTGTCGCAAACGGCTAAATTGCTATCGAAAGGACCATTGGATGGTCAGTCTCGGCGGTCTCGCCCGTAAGGTTTTCGGTTCTTCCAACGACCGCCGTGTCAAGTCGACCCGGCCCAGGGTCGAAGCCATCAACGCCATGGAAAACGAGATGCGGGCGCTTTCCGACGCCGAGCTCTCGGGCCGCACTGAAAAATTCCGCCAGGATCTCGCCAACGGCGCCGCGCTCGACGACCTGCTGGTTCCAGCCTTCGCCACGGTGCGCGAGGCGGCCCGCCGCGTGCTTGGCATGCGTCCCTTTGACGTACAATTGATCGGCGGCATGGTGCTTCACAATGGCGGCATCGCCGAGATGCGCACCGGCGAGGGCAAGACGCTGGTCGCCACTCTGCCGGTCTATCTCAATGCGCTTGCCGGCCAGGGCGTCCATGTCGTCACCGTCAACGACTATCTCGCCACCCGCGACGCCGAATGGATGGGCCGCGTCTATAAATTCCTCGGCCTGACCGTCGGCATCATCGTCCACGGCCTTTCCGACGACGAGCGCCGCGAGGCTTACGCCTCCGACGTTACCTATGCCACCAACAACGAGCTCGGCTTCGACTATCTGCGCGACAACATGAAGTATGAGCGCTCGCAGATGGTGCAGCGCGGCCATGCCTACGCCATCGTCGACGAAGTCGATTCCATCCTGGTCGACGAAGCGCGCACGCCGCTGATCATTTCCGGTCCGCTCGAGGACCGCTCGGAAATGTACAACACCATCGACGCCTTCATGCTGAAGCTCGGCCCGGCCGACTACGAGGTCGACGAGAAGCAGAAGACGACGATCTTCACCGAGGACGGCACCGAGAAGCTGGAAAACATGCTGCGCGACGCGGGCCTGTTGAAAGGCGAGTCGCTCTACGACGTGGAGAACGTCGCCATCGTCCATCACGTCAACAATGCGCTGAAGGCGCATCTTCTGTTCCAGAAGGACCGCGACTATATCGTGCGCAATGGCGAGATCGTCATCATCGACGAGTTCACCGGTCGCATGATGCCGGGCCGCCGCTACTCCGAAGGCCTGCACCAGGCACTCGAGGCCAAGGAGCATGTGCAGATCCAGCCGGAGAACCAGACGCTGGCCTCCGTCACCTTCCAGAACTATTTCCGCCTCTACAAGAAGCTTGCCGGCATGACCGGCACGGCGCTGACCGAGGCCGAGGAGTTCGGCAACATTTACGGCCTCGAGGTCACCGAGATCCCGACCAACCTGCCGGTCATCCGCAAGGATGAGGACGACGAGGTCTACCGTACGGTCGAAGAGAAGTACAAGGCGATCGTCAAGGAAATCCGCGAGGCCAGCGCCAAAGGCCAGCCGACGCTGGTCGGCACCACCTCGATCGAGAAATCCGAGCAGTTGGCCGAACGCCTGCGCAAGGATGGCTTCAAGGACTTCGAAGTCCTGAACGCGCGCCACCATGAGCGCGAGGCGGCTATCGTCGCCCAGGCCGGCAAGCCCGGCGCCATCACCATCGCCACCAACATGGCCGGCCGCGGCACTGACATCAAGCTCGGCGGCAACGCCGAGATGCGCATCGCCGAAGAGCTTGGCGACATGCCGCCCGGACCCGAGCGCGAGGCTCGGGAAAAAGAGATTAACGACGACGTCGAGCGCCTGAAGGAAAAGGCGCTGGCCGCCGGCGGCCTTTACGTTCTGGCCACCGAACGCCACGAATCGCGCCGCATCGACAACCAGCTTAGAGGTCGTTCAGGAAGACAGGGCGATCCCGGCCGGTCAAAATTCTTCCTGTCGCTGCAGGACGACCTGATGCGCATCTTCGGCTCCGAGCGCATGGATGGCATGCTGCAGAAGCTCGGCCTCAAGGAAGACGAGGCGATCATCCATCCCTGGATCAACAAGGCGCTGGAGAAGGCGCAGAAGAAGGTCGAGGCGCGCAACTTCGACATCCGCAAGAACCTGTTGAAATATGACGACGTCTCGAACGACCAGCGCAAGGTGGTGTTCGAGCAGCGTATCGAGCTGATGGACGGCGAAGGCCTGTCGGAGACGATCGCCGAGATGCGCGAGGGCGTCATCGAGGAGATCGTCGCCAAGAACATCCCCGAAAACGCCTATGCCGAGCAGTGGAACGTCGCCGGCCTCAAGGAGGAAGCGGCGCAGTTTCTCAACCTCGACCTGCCGATCGAGGAATGGGTCAAGGAAGAGGGCATCGCCGAGGACGACATCCGCGAGCGCATCGCGGCCGCGGCCGACGCCGCCGCCAAGGAGCGCGCCGATCGCTTTGGCCCCGACGTGATGAACTATGTCGAACGTTCGGTGGTGCTGCAGACGCTCGACCATCTGTGGCGCGAGCACATCGTCAATCTCGACCACCTGCGTTCGGTCGTCGGCTTCCGCGGTTACGCCCAGCGCGACCCGCTGCAGGAATACAAGGGCGAGGCCTTCGAGCTGTTCCAGGGCATGCTCGGCAACCTGCGCCAGGCCGTCACCGCGCAGCTGATGCGCGTCGAGCTGGTGCGCCAGGCGGCGGACGCGCCGCCGCCCGAAGCCCCCGAGATGTTCGGCAGCCATATCGACGGCTCCACCGGCGAGGATGATTTCCTGGGCGGCGAGACCGCGCTTCTTATGCGTCAGGACACCAGCGCCGTCGTCGCGCCGGAAAACCGCGACCCGAAGAACCCCGCGAGCTGGGGCAAGGTCGGCCGCAACGAGCTCTGCCCCTGCGGCTCCGGCAAGAAGTACAAGCACTGCCACGGCACGTTCGCCTGAGCAGGTCTTCAGTCCCGGCTTTCGCCGGGACTTTTCAACGGATATGACCCCAGTCCCAGACAACTTTCGCAAGGGGCTGAACAGGTCCAAAGCCGTGCCCGGCGTGCCCGACTACTTCCAACTGCACGACCTTAACTTCAATTCATCCATAAAGCCTGCAGTCATGGTGTCGGATATCGACACGACGCGGCAAACAATTCTATCGAAGATCGCGTCCTACAACGTCGGAGGCTGGACCCCGAGCGACAACGCGGCTGCACAGATCGCATCCCATGTCTGCTTCTGCAGCGGAACGCCGGAGCGCAGGCGCTCCTCGCGGGACCGGGCTTCCGGCTCGCCTGGAACCAGGACCGGAGTACCGGGCGTGGTCGGTCGCGAGGCCTTCACATAGTTGGCGTAAGCGCGCGCTCTCTGCAGGAAATCCGGCTCTCCAAAGCGGGCCGGGTCGAGGTAGATCGACAGCATGCCGTTGCTTATGCGGCCGCGCTTACCGCCAGGGATAGGACCGGACGTCGCGCCTCCAGCCAGGACGCCCGCCAGGATTTCGCACATGAAGGCAAGGCCGGAGCCCTTGTGCAGACCGAAAGCGACGAGAGCGCCCTCGCCATGCGCTAAGTCCCGAACGCCGCCCGGCACGATCGGTCCGTAAAGTGCCGACGGGTCCGAGGTGAACTTTCCGTCGAGCCCGACCAGCGCTCCCTCCGGCACTGGCTTGCCGCCGTTCGATGCGACCAGTACCTTGCCTTCGGCAACAAGCGACGTCGCGAAATCAAGCAGGAACATAGGTTCCTTGCCGTCCGACGGAACGCCTATGCAGATGGGATTCGTGGAAAACCGTCGATCGATCCCACCGAACGGCGCAACCAGCTCACCGCCGCCCACATTGACGAAATGCAACGAAACCAGACCGGCATCGGCGGCCCGTTCTGCCCAGTCGCCGATCCGGCCGAGATGGCTGGAGTTTCGCAGGCCGATCATCGAAACGCCCGCGGCCCTGGCTTTCTCCACGCCTGTGTCGACGGCCAACGGACCGATTGTCTGGCCGAAGCCCCAATTGCCGTCCACTGTGGCGAAGGAGGGACCCTCCGAGACCACCGTCAGCGTCTGCCCCGGTCGGACATAACCCTGCCGCAGCCAATAGAGATAACGCGGAGTGCGTATCACGCCGTGGCTGTCATGGCCCGCTAGATTGGCCGACAGAAGGTAGTGTCCGATCCGATCCGCTTCGTCCCGCGCGCAGCCGGCGGTCGCGAAAATAGTCGCGACGAACTCTTTCAGCCGCGCGGCAGGAATGACGTAAGTTGGCTCCTCCATGACCATTGGTTTGTGCGGTACAATCAAGTTTAGATCAATCCCGAATCGCGCGCGGCCGCCGTCGCCTCGCCGCGCGAGACGGCCTCCAGCTTGTCCAGCACCGCCGACACGTGATGATCGACCGTCTTTGGCGAGATGGTCAGATGCGCGGCGATCTTCTTGTTGGAAAAGCCGCGTTCGATCAGCTGCAGCACCTCCATCTGGCGCTGCGTGAGGCCGGCCTGGTTGGCGCGCGTCGCCTGTCGCGGTCCTCTCGCGATGTGGCTGACGCCGCTTTCCCGCATAAGGCCGCGGACGTGCTGCGCGACCGCCCTCGCGCCAAGGTCCTCAAAAATGGCAAGCGCTTCGCGCTGCGCCGCTTCGTCGCCGAGCAGCAAGGCCATTGCCTGTTCGAAAGGCGCCCCCATTTCGGCCCATAGCGCTGCGGCGGCGCGCCAGTCGCCGGTCAGTTGCAGGCGGTGCGGCTCCGCCATGCCGTTCGTATCGCCGGGGTCGGATCCGGGCGACAACAGCTGCCGCCAGGTGGCAAGTTCGCCGAACACGGCCGGCGTCGGCGCGAGGCTTTCGGCAACCGCGATCAGGCGCAAGGCTTCCTGCCTGTCGGCTTGTCCAAGCCAGGCCAACTCAGCCAGCACCTCGGCAAACGCCACAAGGCGCTGCAGCTCCATGCCCTTGTCCAGGAACCGCCTCATCTCTTCGACGATCGGCTCGGCCGATGGGTCGCCGCGGCGGATGCGCAGCCTCGCCAGAGCCACCAGCGACGGATAGCGCACGAGCGGCGTCGTTGCGTCGTCGTCGACAACCTCATGCGCCATTGTCGCGGCGTCGTCCCAAAAGCCGCGCCGAAGCAAAAGCTGCGCCTGCACGCCGCGCATGTAGTCGCGCCATGTCGCGAGATCGTTCTCGACGCAATAGCCAATGCCGCGATCCAGGAACGACGCCGCCTCCTTGAAGCTGAGGCTATTCATCTCGACGCAGGCGCAGTTCGTGAAGGCGCGCGCCGCATGCTCCTGGAAGTTGCCCGACAGCGCAATCCCAAGGCTGCGTGCGAGATCGCGCCGCCCTTTGGCAAAATCCAGCCATTGTCCGGCGGCGCCGACATTGTTCAGCGCATGACAGACAATGTCCGCCCGGTTGAGCCGCTCCGCCAGTTCGGCCGCCTTGCCGCCGAGCGAAAGCGTGTCCTCGAGCCGCTCGGCCAGCATCGCCAGTTGCGAGAGGTTAGAGTAGGCCATCGCCAGCTCGGCGCTGTCGGGAGCGGTCTCCAGAAGCTCCACGGCCTGCTCGCCGAAACGGTCCGCTGCCTCGCGATCGCCGAGCAGATAAGCAAAGCGCGACAGGCACCTGAGGCAGTCGCCTTCCTTGAGCCGATCGCCCAGCGCCCGGCGCAGCTGGCGCGCCCGGTCCTGCGCTTCCATCGCCGCGTCGATGCGGCCGATCAGATGGCACTCGAAGGCATGGCCTTCATAAAGCTCCGCCCGCTTCTCGATCGGCAGGATATCCGCGTGGCGCAGGGCGACCTCGTAGTAACCCGCCGCATCGCGATGGGCACCGACGCGGGAAGCCTCGCGCGCGGCGACCGGCGCCAGCTCGCGCACCACGTCCAGGCTTTGCGCCTCCACGGCATGATGCACCAGCCTTGCGGTGGCGACTTGCGGATTTTCCCGCAACGCTGCCAAGGCGCGCTCGTTGTACTCCCGTCTCTTGCTGGGCGTCAGCGCCATCTCGATCGCCGTGCGGGCGATCTCGTGGCGGAAGGCATAGCCGTCGCCGAAATCCTCGAGCAGGCCGTTGGCGACGCATTCGGCGAGCTGGCCGGCGGCGGCAATTCCGCAAAGGCCGCTGAGCGCCCAGGCGTCGGCGCGGCGCGGGAACACCGAGACCGCGTCGAGCATCGAGCGGGCGCCGGAGGAGAGCTGCTCGGCGCGCGCGAGCACCGCGTCGCGCACGCTGACCGGCAGCAGGCCGTCTTTCTCGCCGGCCAGCAACTCCGTCACAAAGAAGGCATTGCCTGCCGTGGCGCGGTAGATGGCGCCGCCGTCGCGGCCGGCGGCCTCGGCGAGCGACAGGACGGCCGTCTCGCTGAGCAAAGGGACCTCGATACGATGGACGTTGCCGGCCGGGATTTCGCCGAGCGCCCGGCGCACCCGCATCTGCCCCTCGCTGCGGTCGGTGCGCGCCGTGATCAGAAGCAGGATGTGGGTGCTCGCGATACGCCGGCCCAGGAAGCGCACGAAATCGAGCGTCGCATCATCCGCCCAGTGCAGATCCTCGATGACCAGGACGCTTGGACCCTTCGTCTCGAAAACGTCGAGCGCGTCGGAAAAGAACGGCAGCCTTTGCCCCTGACGGGCATCGATCGCCTGCGGCAACTCCCATCCCGCCTCGCGCGCAAGATCGTAGAGCGCGCCGAGCGGGTCGGGAATCGAGAGGTCTTCGCAGGCACCGCGCAACAGCTTCACGCCTGCCGTCATCCGCTCCGTGAACGCCTCGACCAGCGTCGTCTTGCCGGCGCCGGCTTCGCCGGACAGCGCCACGACGCGGCCGTGGCCTCGCACGGTGCCGGCCAGCACGGCCTCCAGTTGGTTCAGTTGCGTCTGTCTTTCCAGAAGCATCGTCACTCTCGCGAATGGGATTGTTGGCGCGGCGGATGCCGCTGGATAGTCGGTACGAAGCTGTGGAAATGTGACCTTCCACACGTTCCAGTGCCTGCTTCCACATAGAACGCTCCAAAGATAGGGAATCGTCCCGTCAAATATGGGGAAAGGTGCCGATGCGCGCCTTCCGCGAAGGTGATTTCTGCTGGGTCGCGCTTGAACCGAGCGCAACTCACCAACGAAAGGAACCCCTATCGTGCCTCGTTACCTGATTGAACGTACCTTTCCCGATGGGCTTCATGTGCCGATGAACGACGCCGGCGCGACCGCGATGGGCGGCGTCATCGCCCGCAACGCCGAGAAAGGCGTAACCTGGGTGCAATCCTTCGTCTCGCCGGACAAGTCGAAGAGCTTCTGCATCTATGACGCGCCCTCGCCGGAGGCGATCCGCAGCACCGCGCAGAAGAATGCGCTTCCCGTCGACAAGATCACGGAGGTGCGGGTCCTTGACCCCTACTTTTATCGCTGATCGGGCAGATGAACGACAAAACGATGAGACGATCGTCCTTGTCGATGGCGGACCTGTTGTCATGCCGGACAGCGAGGGAGTATCCGCCGCGGCGGATACTCTCGCACCGCGGCGCGGCTTCATGCGGCGGCTCGTGTCGGCACTGTTTTCGCCTGTGCGAAACAGGCGCCGCCGGCCTCTCCCGCAGGATCACCATCTGAGGCGCGACATCGGCCTCCGTGAGCGGGAATTGCCGCGCGAATACTGGGAATATTGGTGGCATTACTGATGTTCCATACCGGCCCTGGCGGGACCTCGCGGTCTCGCCCTTCGAATGACACGCGCGCCAAGCGTCGCAGGCCCGGCCTTGAAAAAGACCGGCCCTGCCCTTGCGCGCGCGCTTAACGGAATTGGAGAGAGAACAGTGAGCATCCCCAGCCTGACCAGATATTTCATCGGCGCATCGGCCCTGGCCGTCATGGCGGCAAGCGCCACCCACGCCGAAACCGTCAATCCGCTTGCCGAAAAGGTGCGGGCGCTGGACAGCCGCTTCGAGGACGTCGCGGTGGCGAAAGCTGAAGGCTACGCGCCGATCCCCTGCGCCAGCGGCATCACCGGCGGCGCCATGGGCATCCACTACGTCAATGCGACCTACCTCAAGGACGACGCCGTCGACGTCGCCAAGCCGGAGGCGGTCATGTACGAGCCGATGGCCGACGGCACGCTGAAGCTGGTCGCCGTCGAATATATCACTTCGAAGGGTCCGGCCTCGCTCGAAGGCCAGCTGTTCAACTTCAACAGCGCCCCCAACCGCTACGGCCTCGGCCCGTTCTACGAGCTGCATGTCTGGGCCTGGAAGCAGAACCCCACCGGCGCCTTCGCCGACATGAACCCGAATGTGTCCTGCGACGCTATGAAGGGGATGTAAGCAGCGCCCTTGCCTTCTCCCCGTTTGACGGGGAGAAGGTGGCCCGAAGGGCCGGATGAGGGGCAGCGCCGGCGATTGCGATTGGCCGCGTTTCGCAGCTAGTGACCTGAAATTAGTGCCAAAACGGCAACAAGGTACGAGACCGCAATCATGGCGTAGGCAATCTGGAGAAAGGTTATTCCGTCACCCTTAATTCGAGAATGACCTCCCAGATATTCCCAAAAATCTTGTCCCGACACGGGAAAATTCAGCGCGAATTCCCGTACGAGATGTCTGCTTATTTGCTATCATGCCCGCGCAGCTTTTTAGCTTTCTACGGCTTGCGCACTTCAGCGCAATTTCCGAAAGCCCGCGCTGCCCCTCATACGCCCGCCGGCACCCCACCCACCCTTTCTTAAGGTGTTTCGGATAGACCGAAACCTTGGAAAGAGGCGGAAAACGGAGAGTTCTGGGTGCGCTTTTCCGCGGCGACGACTGCCGGGCGGTTCCTGCCGCAGCGCTGGGCGCTGCGCATGCGTCCGTTGCTTGGCCGCATCGACGCAGTGCTGTTCACCGCCGACGAGCGCGGCGAAGCCGGGCGCATGTCGCTGATCGCCTTTTCGATCCGTATCATCAGCGCCTTCATCGCCTTCGTCAGCCAGGTGCTGATGGCGCGCTGGATGGGCTCGTTCGAATACGGCATCTCGGTGCTGGTCTGGGTGACGATGGTCATCGTCGGCAACCTCGCCTGCCTCGGCTTCCACACCTCGGTCATTCGTTTCATTCCCGAATATCGCGAACGCGGCATGCTGGCCGAACTGCGCGGCATCGTGCTCGCCAGCCGCCTGTTCGTGCTCGCTGCTTCGACGCTGATCGCGGGCCTCGGCGCCCTTGGCGTGTGGCTCGCCTCGGACTGGATCGAGAACTACTACGTCATCCCCTTCATCCTCGGCGTCATCTGCCTGCCGATGATCGCGCTCGGCGATCTCCTGCAGGGGCTGGCGCGCGCCAATTCCTGGGCGCTGCTGGCGCTCTCGCCCACCTATCTGGTGCGGCCGGTGCTGATTCTGGCGTTCATGGCGCTGATGCTTGGCCTGCACTACGTGCCCGACGCCAAGACCGCGATCTTCGCCTCGATCGCGGCCACCTATGTCACGACGCTCGGCCAGCTGATGGCCGTCACCTCGCGCATGGAGAAAAAGATACCGGCCGGGCCGATGGCGGTGCATTTCGGCCAGTGGATCCTCGTTTCGCTGCCGATATTCCTGGTCGAGAGCTTCTTCTTCCTGCTCACCAATGCCGACGTGCTGATGGTCGGCGCCTATATGAACCCCAACGATGTCGCCGTCTATTTCGCCACGGTGAAGACGCTGGCGCTGGTGCATTTCGTCTATTTCGCGGTCAAGGCCGGCGTTGCCCAGCGCTACGCGCAGTTCACCCATGGCGAACCGGACAAGCTCGCCGCCTTCGCTCGCGAGACCGTGTCCTGGACCTTCTGGCCCTCGTTGCTGATGGCGCTCATGGTGCTGGCGCTGGGCGAGCCGATGCTGATGCTGTTCGGTCCCGAATTCACCGCTGGCTACCCGCTGCTCTTCCTGCTTGTGCTGGGCGTCGTGGCGCGCGCCGCCGTCGGCCCCTGCGAAAGCCTGCTCACCATGAGCGGCAACCAGAACATCTGCGCCGCCGTCTATGCCATGACGCTTGCCCTGAACATCGGCCTCAACGTGCTGTTGATCCCGCTGTTCGGCCTCTGGGGCGCGGCAATCGCCACCAGCCTCGCCATGGTCTTCGAGGCCAGTGCGCTGTCCTTCACCGTCTGGCGCAAGCTCGGCATCGTGATGGCGATCTTCGTGCCCGCAAACAAGGAAATCGCCTGATGGCCGCCGTCCCGTTGCTCGAAGAGACCAGCGGCGGCACCGCCGGCGCCATGGTCTCCAACCTTGCCGGCCTGGCGCGCGAGGTCGACCCCGCCCATATCGAGCTCTTCGCCAGCAACCGGCCGGAGCGCAAGCTCGCCATCTACCCAGCCTCGGCGGGCTTCGAACTTGTCGAGGAACTCGACTATCTCAGCGCCCGCACGATCGAGCCGAACGTCTTCTTCAACCCGCGCTTCCTGGCGCCGGCGATGCCCCGGCTGGAAGACCGCGAGGTGCGGCTTGCCGTCATCCGCGACGGCGACGAATACCGCAACCGGCTGCGGCTTCTGGTGCCGTTCTCGGTCGAGCGGCCGGCGATCCCGCTCGGCGTCCCGGTGATGCGCACATGGTCGAGCCCGTTCGGCCCGCTCGGAACGCCGCTGGTCGATCGCGACGATCCGGTCGGCGTCATCGAGGATTTCTTCTCGATGCTGTCGCGGCCGCATCTCAAGCTGCCCAAGGTCTTCGTGCTGCCCGACATCAAGCTCGACGGTCCGGTGGCGAGCCTCATGACCTCGTTTGCCGACAGCCGCGGCCTGACCATGGTGACCACCGGCAAGGTCGAGCGCCCGGTGCTTGAAAGCGATGCCGACGGCGAGGACTACCTCAAGGCCTCGCTGCGCGCGCATCACTATCGCGAATTCCGCCGGCTGAAGCGGCGCCTCGCCGATCAAGGCAAGCTCGAGCACATCGTGGCACGCGGGCAGGACGAGATACGCCACGCCATCGAAAGCTTCCTGACGCTTGAAGCGGCCGGCTGGAAAGGCCGCGAGCGCACCGCGATGGCGATCGACCGTTACCGCGCCGCCTTCGCCCGCGAAGCCGTGCATAGGCTGGCCGAGCAGGACATGTGCCGTATCCATCTGCTGACGCTCGACGGCCGCACCGTCGCCTGCCTGGTCGTCTTCGTCGAGGCCGGCGTCGCTTACACCTGGAAGACGGCCTATGACGAGGCGCTTTCCGCCTATTCGCCGGGCACGCTGCTGATGATCGAGGTGACCAAGCAGCATCTCGACGATCCCAACATCGTCATGACCGATTCCTGCGCGGTTCCGGACCATCCGGTGATGAGCCGGCTGTGGAGCGAGCGCAAGCCGATGGGCACGCTGGTGGTCGGGCTGACGCCGGATGCCGACCGGCTGGCCCGTCAGGCGGCCTCGCAACTGCATCTCTACCGTGAGACCCGCAACATGGCGCGCATCCTGCGCAACCGCATGCGGAGTCTTTTGAAAAGGCGCTAGATCAACGGCGGGACACAAGCTATGGGTCCGCGCGGCGAACTCGGGCCGGCCTACACGAAACCATCCAGATGATCAGAAGTCGTTTGCGTCACACCAGTTTCCGTGCGGCCGTGCTGCTGATTGCGCTCATGCCTGCCCGGGCCTGGGCCGATACCTGTCCGGAGGATTGCTCCGATCCGCCACCCGCGCCTGTCAACATCTACAGCCAGACCGCGGCCGGCCATCTGAGCCCCGCCACCGCCGGCGCGCTGCCGCGCGTCTATGTGCCGAACCGCTCCTCCAACAGCGTCTCGGTGATCGACACCGTCACCTTGAAGGAGGTCGGCCGGTTCCAGGTCGGCAGCAAGCCGCAGCACGTCGTGCCGTCCTGGGACCTCAAGACGCTTTGGGTCGCCAACAACGGCACCGGCAGGAACGGCAGCTTGCCGCCGATCGACCCGATGACGGCCAGGCCCGGCCAGCAGATCCCGGTCGACGACCCCTATAATCTCTACTTCATGCCGGACGGCAGCGCGGCAATCGTCGTCGACGAGGCGATGGAGCAGCTCGATTTCCGCGAACCGCACACCATGACGTTGAAATCGAGCCTGCCGACGCCGACTTGCCCGGGCATCAACCATGCCGACTTCTCTGCCGACGGTTCCTACGCGATCTTCACCTGCGAATATGGCGACGGCGGCCTGGCCAAGATCGACTTGAAGAACCAGAAGCTGCTCGGCCATCTCGACCTCTCCAAGATGGGCATGCCGCAGGACATCCGCCTGTCGCCCGACGGCAAGGTCTTCTACGTCGCCGACATGATGAATGACGGCGTGCTCCTGGTCGACGGCGACAGTTTTCGGGAAATCGGCTTCATCCCGACCGGCATCGGCGCGCACGGCTTCGTCGTCAGCCGCGACGGCAAGCGGCTCTATGTCTCGAACCGCGGCTCGCACAAGATGGAGCAGGGCAAGGCCAACGGCCCGGGCAGCGTGACGGTGATCGACTTCGCCACCCGCGCCGTGGTCGCGCAATGGCCGATCCCGGGCGGCGGCAGCCCCGACATGCGCAATGTCAGCGCCGACGGCAGGCAATTATGGCTGTCCGGCCGCTTCGACAGCGACGTCTACATGATCGACACGACGTGCGGCGCCGTGACCAAGATCCGCGTCGGCGTCGAGCCGCACGGGCTTACGGTGTGGCCACAGCCGGGGCGCTACTCGCAGGGGCACACGGGGAATATGCGGTAGCAGCCGGCTCCAACACAGCAGTTCAGGCCGGGCTGCGCCGATGCCCGATCGGCATGAGATTGCTGGTGAGCCCGCCGGGCCGGACGAGCTCCTGCGGGATGCCCAGCCAGGAATGCCGCCGACATGGCGTCGAAATGGCGACTGTTTCGTCCGACCGATCAGGGTGCCCATCGAGCTGACCAAGGCGGGCAATCCGACGATCCCAACTTCGTGATGTCCTTGTGTCTGCACAAATGGCACATCGTCACACAACTGAAATCCGGCGCGCCTAGCGGGTTCCTCGCCGCATCGCCGGCACATCTCCCGCCACTTCCTACATCGAGGAAAGACCATGCTTTTTCGTGCCATTATCGCGCCACTGGGCATCTCACTGTCCATGGCATCATCCAGCTTCGCCGCCGACCTTGTCGAAGCACCCCCGCCGGCAGCACCGACCTGGACTCTGGGGATTGAGGGAAGTCCCGAGTTCTACGCCATCGACAATGGCAGCAACAAAGCGCGATCGCTCGCCGACACCTACTTCAAGTTCAGCGTCTCGCACAATTTCGCCGACAATTTCGTCGGCGGGATATTCATCCAGCCGACCTTCAAGACCGGTGGAAAGACACAATATTACGGCGAGGCGAGTCTCGGCTACAAGATCAAGCTGACGGACGCCTTCACCTTCACTCCCAGCGTTGCCCTCGGCTACACTTGGCATGACACCGGCATCGTCAAGGACGCCGACGCAAATGCGCAGATCCCCTACTACGCCTTGTATCTCGCCGGAGATTGGAAACTGTCCAAGCAATGGACGTGGAATGTCTTCAACTTCCGCTACCGCAACGCCTTCAACACCACCTGGGAAACGCCGAAGCTGGCCACAGGCGTGACCTACAACATCGATCCCACCAATGCCGTCTATGCCAGCCTCGGCTATTCGTGGAAAAAGACCGATACGACGTCGGCACCTTACGACGATCTCGCCGGCGACAAGCTCAACATCGCGATCGGCTACAAGCACTCGCTCTGATCGCTAGAGCAATTCCAGGAAAAGTGTGTAGCGGTTTTTCGTCCGGAATTGCGTGAAAACAACAAAGGCGCAGGCTGGCCGTCGTCGGCCTGCGCCTCACGCCCGCAAGGCAGCTCTTGCGGCTCTGAGGCCGCCTCCAGAATGTCTCAGGACCGCGATGCGCTCCTAATAGGCCGGAGACCCGGCAGGGGAACGTGGCGCGTGCTGATAATCGGATTGGGCGCGCAAATCTTTGGCCAAAAAATTCCGACCCCCATCAGCCTGTCATCCAACCGTCATGCTGCCCATCTACACATCCACAAATCCGGATGGATGGATGGATGGACAAGACTACTGCTCTGCTGGCGCTGGCCGCGCTTGGTCAGGACACAAGGTTAGAGACGTTCCGGCTGCTCGTGCAAGCGGGTGCCGAAGGCGTTCCAGCCGGCGAGATCGCATCGCAACTGGGAACGGTGCAGAACACCATGTCTGCGCATCTGAAGGTCCTCGACCGCGCCGGGCTTGTTCGCGCCGAACGGGAGGGGCGGATCATCCGGTATGTCGTCGACATGAACGCCTTTCGCGATCTGCTGGCCTACCTGATGGAAGACTGCTGCAGGGGCGCCCCGGAGCTTTGCCGGCCGGTCATCCAGGCGGTGACCTGTAAGTGCTAACGATCTCAATGGAGGCTCGGCACCGTGTCAGCTGACCTGCCGCGACGGCTAGCTGCCGAAGGACTTGGAACTGCGATGCTGGTCGCCACCGTGGTCGGTTCCGGGATCATGGCCGACCGGCTGACCCATGATGTGGCGCTCGCCTTGCTCTGCAACACCTTGCCGACCGGCGCGATACTGATCGTTTTGATCACCATCCTCGGTCCGATTTCCGGTGCGCATTTCAACCCAGCGGTCACGCTCGTGTTCAGCCTGAGGCATCAAATGGCCCGCGATGTGGCCCTGACCTACGTGGCAGCCCAGCTCGCGGGAGGCATACTCGGCACACTGACGGCTCATGCCATGTTTGATATGCCGCTCTTCAGTCTCTCGACCACGGTGCGCTCGGGGTCTGGTCTGTGGATCGCTGAGGCGGTTGCGACCTTCGGCCTCGTCTTCACCATCCTTGCCGGTCTCCGCTTTCGCTCTGATGCCATCCCGTGGCTGGTTGGCCTCTACATCGTGGCCGCCTACTGGTTCACTGCCTCGACATCGTTCGCAAACCCGGCCGTGGCCGTGGCCCGCGCCCTCTCCAATACCTTCGCGGGCATCCGGCCGCTCGATGTCCCGGCCTTCATCGCCGCCCAGCTTGCCGGGGCTCTGGTGGCAATGGCGCTTGCCGGCTGGCTGCTTGCGGAACCCCAAGCCATCACCAATGAGGAACCCGCCGAATGACCATCACGATCTATCACAACCCCCAGTGCGGCACCTCGCGAAACACGCTGGCCATGATCAGGCAGAGCGGCGAAGAGCCCGAGATCATCGAATACCTCAAGACGCCTCCCTCACGTGCAAAGCTGGTTGAGCTGATCGCAGCCATGGGGATCACTACCCGTGCGCTGCTTCGGGAGAAGGGAACGCCCTATGAGGAGCTTGGGCTCGCGGACCCGAAGTGGTCAGACGACGATCTGATCGACGCCATGCTCAACCATCCGATCCTGATCAACCGCCCAATCGTGGTGACCCCGCTGGGCGCGGTCCTTGCGCGACCTTCTGAGGCGGTCCTCTCGATTTTGCCCAATCCCGACATCGGCCCCTTCACCAAGGAAGACGGCGAGGTCGTTATCGACGCGACCGGTAAACGGGTCGTTTGATCATATTTCGATCTTTGTCGAAATAGGTATTGACCTGTGCCGGCGGCGGGTGTAGTGTTATTTCCATGAAACTCGAACAAGCAGCAAAACAGCTCGAAGCCATCGGCAACCCGACACGGCTCAAGCTCTATCGCACACTGGTCAGAGCCGGCGAAGCAGGCCGGCCCGTGGGGTACTTGCAGGACAGCCTTGGCATCGCGGCCTCGACGCTGTCCCACCATCTGCATCGCCTCATTCTGACCGGCCTCGTGACGCAGGAGCGGCAGGCAACGACCCTGATCTGTCGGGCCAACTACCCTATCATGAGGGAGCTGATCGGCTTCTTGGCTGACGAGTGCTGCGCTGACGCCGCTTGCGGTGCCGTCGATGGCGAAGCAGCGGCATAGCGCATATTTTTTTGTTTCGTATTTCGATGATCCCGGAAGGATGGAAACAATGCCGATGAATGACCATGACGATCTCCCTGTTGCCGTCATCGGAGCCGGCCCGGTCGGCTTGGCGGCTGCAGTTCAGCTCGTTCAGCGTGGGCTCCCCGTGAAGGTCTACGAGGCCGGCGCGGAAGTCGCCACCAATCTCCGCGACTGGGGTCATGTTCGGGTGTTCACGCCTTGGCGCTACTGTGTGGATCGGACGGCGGTAAGGTTTCTTGAGCGCAATGGCTGGACGATGCCCGATCCTGAGGCGTTCCCAACCGCTGACGAGCTGATTGCGCACTACCTTGAACCGCTCGCAAGGCTGCCTGAACTCTCAACGTCTATCGAGACCAACGCCAACGTGATCGGCATCTCCCGCTGGGGTGCGGACAAGGTATTGAGCAAGGATCGACAGGCAAGGCCCTTCATGTTGGTCGTGAAGACCGCCGACGGGATCAGGAGCGACCGCGCGCGCGCCGTCGTTGATGCGTCCGGGACATGGCAGACGCCAAACCCACTTGGGGGCGGTGGTATCACGGCGGAGGGTGAAGCGGAGTTCGCTGACAAGATCGCTTACGGCATCCCCGACATTCTCGGCCGCGACCGCAACCTCTATGCCGGTCGCACGACGCTGGTTGCTGGCTCCGGCCTTTCGGCCGCCAACGCTCTGCTGGAACTCGATAGACTGGCTGCTGACGAGCCGGGCACCGCTTCTCTCTGGGTGACACGCAGTACCGATCTTGTTCGCATCTACGGTGGTGGAGACGCCGACCAACTTCCCGCTCGTGGCGAGCTGGGTGCCGATGCTCGCGAGCTGGTGGAAAGTGGCGGCACAACGATGGTCACCGGCTTCGCAACGCTGGCCATCCGCGGCTCAAATGGCCGCCTGACCGTTGAAGGTCAAACGCGGGACGGCTTACAAGTGCTGGGGCCTGTTGACCGTATCATCGCCGCGACCGGCCAGCGGCCCGATCTCTCGCTCACGCGCGAACTTAGGCTGGACCTTGACCCGTGGCTTGAGAGCGTCAAGGCGCTGGGGCCTCTGATCGACCCCAACGAGCACTCCTGCGGCGACGTTCCCCCGCACGGCCATCGCGAACTGAGTCATCCCGAGCCGGACTTCTACACTGTCGGCGTCAAGAGCTACGGCCGCGCTCCGACCTTCTTGCTGCTGACCGGGTATGAACAGGTACGGTCGGTCGCGGCAGCCCTCGCTGGCGAGATGGCGGCTGCGGATGCCGTGCAACTGGTGCTACCCGAAACAGGCGTCTGCACGGTCCCTCCCTCAACCATACGCGCGACGGGTGGCGGGTGTTGTGGTGGCCCAGCTCCTTCCGAGGCTGACGCCTGTTGTGTCGCCGACGCTGAAGCGAAAGCCGCTGGCAAGAGCGGCTGCGGTTGCAACGCAGCGGCTTGAACGAAACAAACCGCGATGGAGCGCAGTCGGCGAACGATCATAACCGTCCTTGGACTGACCCAGATCATGGCTTGGGGGTCCACCTACTACTTGCCGGCGGTCATCGCACCGAAGGTAGCCGCCGACACTGGCTGGCCGCTGACTTGGGTCGTTGGCGGATTGTCGCTCGGCTTGCTCGTCGCCGGCTTGATCTCGCCTCATGTCGGCTCATCCATTGAACGGCACGGCGGCCGAAACGTGCTTGCGTTCAGCGCGTGCTCGATCGGCGTCGGCCAGATCGGGCTTGCGGCCGCCCCAAACCTCGTCGCCTACATCGCGGCATGGGTCGTTGTGGGACTTGGCATGGGTGCAGGCTTGTACGACGCCGCCTTCGGCACCCTCGGTCGGCTCTATGGGCACGGCGCGCGCTCCGCTATCACAACCCTCTCGTTGTTCGGCGGGTTCGCCAGCACCATCTGTTGGCCGATCTCGGCCTTCCTGATTGGCGAGACGGGTTGGCGCGGCACCTGCCTCGTCTATGCCGCGGTACAGTTGTTGTTCGCCCTCCCCCTCTATCTCGCAATGCTGCCGCGTGGGGTGCCTCCGCCGAGCGTCCCGGACCGGCCTGGAAAGACACAGGCTGCGGTCCCTTCTGCGGCGACCTCGGTTCCGATCATGGTTCTCCTGGCTGCCACGCTGACGTTGGCGGCGGCCATTTCGTCGACAGTGTCAGTTCATCTGCTCACCATCTTGCAGGCTGGCGGCATGGCGCTCGCCGCCGCCGTTGGGCTCGGGGCACTCGTCGGCCCCGCTCAAGTGTCGGCGCGTGCTGTCGAGATGTTCATCGCCCGCTACCATCATCCCATCTGGACCAAGTTCGCGTCCGTGACATTCGTCGCCATCGGCATTGGTGCGCTCTGGGTCGGGGTTCCGGTTGTGGCTGTGGCGCTTGCCTTCTACGGGGCTGGTATCGGCCTCGAAACGATAGCGCGGGGCACGCTGCCGCTGGCTCTGTTTGGCCCTGCGGGATATGCGAGGCTCATGGGGCGTCTCGCTATGCCCAGCTTGATCGCTCAGGCAGCAGCGCCGTCCGTGGGAGCGTTGTTGTTGGAGCAAGCCGGCCCTCGTGGCACCCTTGCAGCTCTCGCCGCTTTGGCGTTGCTGAACGTCGGGCTCGCCTGCAGCTTGGGCTGGCTGATCTTCCGTCGTCGAACACTGCAGGTTCAGATGCAGTAATGCATAGCGACCGGCTGTCACTCCAGGGTTGCTCTCGGCTACACTTGGCACGACACCGGCATCGTCAAGGACGCCGACGCGAACGACGATCTCGCCGGCGACAAGCTCAACATCGCGATCGGCTACAAGCACTCGCTCTGATCGCATAAGACGGCGCAGGCTGGCCGTCGTCGGCCTGCGCCAGTCGTCAAAACCCGAAAGATTGGAGAAGGATAGCCTGCCAACTCGCAGAGCGAAGGATGGCCTGCCACCCGAAGCTCGCAGAGCGAAGGATGGTGCCCCTAGCCGGGATCGAACCAGCACTCCTTGCGGAACTCGATTTTGAGTCGAGCGCGTCTACCAATTCCGCCATAGGGGCTCAGACCGGACGGCCTGGATGGGCGCGGACTATACGGTTGGACGGGCTTTCGTCAACTGGCCTGTTGCCGATTTACCAGTGGTAGCCGCGCCCGGACCTCGCCTTACGGTTCCGTAAGGGCGCCGCCATTGTGCGGCGCGTAAAATCTTTCTAGAGAAACGAAACTTATCGCGTCTGGCTGGAAACGCCGGCTGCGGCGCTTTGGGTCCTTGTTTCGTGCATGCCGGTGCCCGAAAACCACTCCGCCGTTCGGAACCAAATCAGGAGAGCCGATGCTTCGCGGACTTTACGACTGGACCCTGTCGCTGGCGGCGCGCAAATCCGCCGAATGGTGGCTGGCCTTCATCGCCTTCGTCGAAAGCTCCGTGTTCTTCATACCGGCCGACGTGCTGTTCCTGCCCATGGCGTTGGCGGCGCCCAAACGCGCCTATCGCTACGCGTTGACGGCTACTGTTGCGTCCGTGCTGGGCGGCATAGCCGGCTGGCTGATCGGCTACTATGCCTACGACACGATAGCACGCCCGATCCTGGAGCATTTCGGCGGCCTATCCACGTTCGAGAAATGGCAGTCGTCCGGCGCCGGGCTGATGCTGGTGCTGCTCGTCACATCCGGCGCCGCGCACCTGCCGCCGATCAAGGTGGTCACCATTCTGGCCGGGGCGCTTCACGTCAATCTTTTGGTCTTCATCGTCTCGGCGATCGTGGCGCGGGGCGCCCGTTTCCTGCTGCTCGCCTGGCTGCTGCGCCGCTATGGCGAAGAGATCAGGGAGTTCATCGAAAAGCGTTTGGGATTGATTGTCGGCGCCGGCGCCGCTGCCCTGATTTTGCTCTATATCCTCGTCAGATACGCCCACGGATAGCGACGCAACAACGGATTTCCATCGATGACAGCGACCATGATTGCCGACACTGGACGCCAGCGCACGCGCGCGGCGCTCTTTCTTGCCGTCGCCATGGCGGCGACCGTCGGCTCGGCGCTGGCCTTTCAATATATCGGCGGCTACATCCCCTGCCACCTCTGCCTCGAGCAGCGCACCCCCTACTATATCGGCGTGCCGCTGATGGTGCTGGCGGTGATCGCCTCGATGCTGCGCGCGCCGGCCTGGGTGACGCGCGGCCTGCTGGCGATCGGCGGCCTTTTGATGCTCTACGGCCTTTATCTCGGCGTCTACCATTCGGGCGTCGAATGGGCCTGGTGGCAAGGTCCGGCCGACTGCACCGCCGGCGCCGGCCCGGTCGACACTGGCGGCAAGGGCGTGCTCGACGCGCTCGACAAGTTCGTGCCGCCCTCCTGCGACAAGGCGGCGCTGCGCATCCTCGGCCTGTCGCTCGCCGGCTGGAACGCCATCGCCAGCCTCATCCTCGCCGCCGTCGCCTTCCGCAGCGCGCTCGCGCGGGATTGAGCGAGATTGATTGGATTCAGCGGCGCAGGGTTCGAGCAAAAATTCGGCAGGCTGAGTCGAATGGCGCGGCTTTCGACGTCCGAGCCAGGTCGACCCCCCACTCCGTCTCGGCTTCGCCGAGCCACCTCTCCCCCGATCGACGGGGTAGAGGAACGGCGCGAGCCTAGTAGCCAGCGCTCCTTCAAGCAGGCTCCCTTCCTCTCCCTCCGGAGGGGGGAGAGGTGGCGCTGCGAAGCAGCGACGGAGTGGGGGAAGCCCGTCCTTAAACGCGAAGCCATTGACAAGTAGGGATGACCGAGTTGGTCCGATATCAGGGTGTGTCTGATAATCACGGTCTGTCAGGTACGTGAGCACCGGAAGCGCAGAAAGCTGCGGCAGACGGCCGGGCTCGCGGATTTCTGCCGAACTCTAAGGTTCGAGTTCGACATCCCAGTAGAGATAATCCATCCAGCTTTCATGCAGATGGTTGGGCGGGAACAGGCGGCCGTTGTTGTGCAGGTCGTGTACCGTCGGCTGATAGGGTTTTTGCAGCGGCCACATCTTGGCCTGGGCCGGCATCATGCCGCCTTTGCGAAGATTGCAAGGCGAGCAGGCGGCGACGACATTCTCCCAGGTCGTCGCCCCGCCGCGATGGCGCGGGATGACATGGTCGAACGTCAAATCCTCCGGCGTGCCGCAATATTGGCACTGGAAGCGGTCGCGCAGGAAGACGTTGAAGCGGGTGAAGGCCGGATGCCGCGACGGCTTCACATAGGCTTTCAGGCTCACCACGCTCGGCAGCTTCATCGAGAAGGTCGGCGAGGAGACGGCGTGCTCGTATTCGGCGACGATGTTGACCCGGTCGAGGAAGACGGCCTTGATGGCGTCCTGCCACGACCAGAGCGACAGGGGGTAATAGCTGAGCGGACGGTAGTCCGCATTCAGCACCAGCGCGGGAAGCCCATCCGGAGATACGGCAACCGTCACGTCCTTCGCCTCCTTGCTTCTAGAACCGAACGGCGCGGATACTGTAAGCCCGACATGACAGGGATGTGAAGCGGATTGTCTCTCGCCGAAGCCGCCAAAAACGCATGATTTTCATGCTTTTTTGGCCATTTCGACAGGCGGCGCCGCATCCCTGCCCTTCAATTCCCGGTAATAAGCCCAAAAAAGCCGCGACGCGACACCCCGCCACGGGCTCCATGATTCGGCCAGCCGGATAAGCATTTTCTCCGGCGGACGCGGGTCGATGCCGAGCGCATGGCCAACCGCCGTCTGCAAAGCGACGTCGCGCGCGGGGAACACGTCGGGATGGCCGGCGGCAAACAGCAGGTAGCATTCGGCCGTCCATGGGCCGATGCCGGGCACGGCCGTCATAGCCGCGATCGCCTCGCCGGCGTCCAGCGTGCACAGGTGATCGAGATCGAGCCCGCCGGCCACGGCTTGCGCGACGGCGAGCAGCCCGCGCTGCTTCGGCCGCGACAGCCCGGCCTCGCGAAAAATCCCTTCACCGGCGGCAAGGATCCCCTGCGGCGTCAGCGGATCGACCAATTTCACCAGCCGCCCGAAGATGGCGTCGGCGCTCGCGCGGGAAACTTGCTGTGAAACGATAATGGAAGCGAGGCTCCTGAACCCTGGCTCCGACAGCCGAAGCGGCACTTCGCCCGCTTTGCCGCGTATGGTCTCCAGCCGCGGATCGATCCGGCAGAGCGCGTCGAGCCCTGCCGCAATGTCGTCGAGCGAGGCGATGCGTTGCACGTTGCTGGTTCCCAGGGCGCCCGCGAAGTGGCAATGGAGGGCTAAATACCAATTGGCAAACGCGCCTTTCAACCCGAATGCCGCCTGAAAGATGACGCTCCTGACATTCCGCTTCGCGCCGAGCCCCAATGGCGAACTGCATCTCGGCCACGCCTACTCGGCTCTGCTCAACCAGCGGATGGCGGCGCAAGCGGGCGGACGCCTGCTGCTGCGCATCGAGGATATCGACGTCGCCCGCTGCACGCCGCAATTCGAGGCCGGCATTTTCCGCGACCTCGAATGGCTGGGATTGAACTGGGAGCGGCCGGTGCGCCGCCAGTCCGAGCATTTCGCCGAATACCGGGCGGTGCTCGACCGGCTGATCGCCGAGGAACTCGTCTATCCCGCTTTCATGAGCCGCGGCGAGATCCGCGCCTTCATCGCCGAGACCGGCGGCCGCGACTGGCCGCGCGATCCCGACGGCGTGCCGCTCTACCCGCCGCTCGACAAGGCCTTGCCCGCCAGGGAGCGCAAGCGGCGGATTGCCGAGAACATGCCTTTTGCCTGGCGGCTCGACGTCGAAGCGGCGATGGCGCGCTTCGCGGCCGGCCTGTCATGGGCGGAGTTCATCGATGAGACGATGTCGGCGACACGAACCGTCGCAGCACGACCACAGGATTGGGGCGACGTCATCGTCGCCCGCCGCGACATCCCGACCAGCTACCATCTCGCCGTCGTCGTCGACGACGCGCTGCAGGATGTCAGCCATGTCGTGCGCGGCCAGGACCTTTATTCGGCGACCGGGGTGCAGCGCCTGCTGCAAGAACTGCTCGACCTGCCTCAGCCACGCTATTTCCACCACCGCGTGATCCTTGGCACGGATGGCCGGAAACTGTCCAAGAGCTTCAAGGACACAGGTCTTGCCGCGCTCCGAGACGCGGGCGTGCCGGTACGGGACGTCAGGCGTCTTATCGGACTTGATTAAAGTCGGGCCATCCCAGCCTTGATCAGCGCCAGCACGCTGATGAAGACAAAGGCGCCGCCCAGCCCGCAGGCAACCGCCAGCTTGAGATCGCTCAGGCTGATGCCATGCTTGTTGGCGACCGCCACCGCGACGAAAAAGCCGAAGATGAACAGCAGCGTATTGCCGGTCGGGCCGAAACCGCTCTCCTTCATGATCGCGTCGAGCGCCGTGCCGAAGAAGAAGCCGAAGCCGGCGATGATCGCGAAGGCGAACAGAAGCCAGGTCGTGTCGAGATGCAAAAACATGCCTCACCATGGCGCGACCACGCGCCATGCCCCTCTTGGCACGGTTTGTTGAATTCGACTTAGCTTATGGATCAACCGTTTCGTTTTGCTTGCGGGATTGAACGGCTTTAGAGCAATTGCCGTCATCAACCGTTCATCCTGGCAGCCTCCCCCATGCAGAGCATCAAGCGGTTCATCCCCGCCTCCTTCGTCGTTCTGTGGGCGACCGGCTTCATCGGCGCGCGCTATGCCATGCCCTGGGCGGAACCCTTTACCTTCCTTGCCATCCGCTTCGTGATAGCGGCGATCCTGTTTGCGGGGCTGACCGTGCTGCTCGGCTCGCGCAAGGCGACGCGCGAAGAGGCGCTGCACGCAACGGTGGCCGGCGTCCTCATGCATGGCGTCTATCTCGGTGCCGTCTTCTGGGCGATCCACAGGGGCATGCCGGCGGGTCTATCGGCGCTGATCGTCGGCCTGCAGCCGCTGATCACGGCGGTGCTTGCCGGCAAATTCCTCGGCGAGGCGATCCTGCCGCGCCATTGGGCCGGCCTTGCGGTCGGGCTGCTTGGCGTCGTCATCGTGCTCTGGCCGAAGCTCGGCGCACTGGGCGGCGGCGTCACGCCGGCGACGCTGACGGCTTCGCTTGTCTCCGTGCTCGGCATGAGCGCCGGCACCATCTGGCAGAAGCGCTATGCCTCCGGCGGCGATCTGGTGTCGGCGACGATGTGGCAGTATGTCGGCGGCTCCGCGGTGATGATCCTGGGCTCGCTCGCTTTCGAGACCCGCGCCGTCACCGTCAATGGCGAGCTGATCTTCGCCATGGCTTGGCTGGTCCTGGTGCTGTCGGTCGGCGCCATATTCCTGTTGATGGTGATGATCAGGGACGGCGAGATGTCGAAGGTCGCCTCGCTGTTCTACCTCGTGCCGGCCGTAACCGCGGTCATCGCCTGGGTGCTTTTCAACGAGCGGCTCAACCTGCTGCAGATCGCCGGCATGGCGATCGCCACGCTCGGCGTCGCCCTGGCAACCGCCAGATCTAACGGGGTTCAACCGACGCGCGCGCGCGCCTCCAGATAGCGGCTGATTGCGGCGTTGAGCTCGCCGCCCAGGATGAAGATCGCCGAGATGATGTAGAGGAAGACGACCGCGATCATGATCGAGGCGAGCCCGGCATAGGTCGTCACATAGGACGAGAAATGGTCGAGATAGGTGGCGAAGATCGTCGACCCGACCAGCCAGGCGACCAGCGTGAAGACGATGCCCGGTATGATCGAGACGAAGCGACGCTTGCCGGCCGGCAGCCAGATATGCACCGAGAACAGCCCGATGACGATGACCGTCGAGGCGATCACGTAACGCCAGATGGTGATCGTTCCCATATAGGGCTTGATCCATTCCAGATGCGCTTCCGCCAGCCGCGCGAGCAGCGGCGCGAACACCAGAAGCACGCTGATTGCGAGGAAGCAGGCGGTGGCGATCAGGACGAAGATGATGCTCTGCACCCTGCGATGGACGATGCCGCGCGTCTCGGTGACGCGATAGGCGCGGTTGAGCGAGGTGCGCAGCGCCTCGATGCCGTTCGAGGCGAAATAGGCCGCAAGCAGCACGCCGTAGGTCAGAAGGTCGGTGCGCCGCACGGTGAGCACGTTCTGCACCTCATGCGCGATCGGCTTGGCGATCTGCTCGGGCCAGGTGTCGAAGACCAGATGCACGGCCGTGTCGGCGAAGGCGCGTGCGCCGAGGAAGCTGCCGAGCGTCGTGGCGAAGATCAGGAACGGAAACAGCGCCATCAGCGAGGTGATCGCCAGATGGCTGGCCATTGCCCAGCCGTCATCGGTGTTGAAATGTCCAATCGCATCGTAGAGCACGCGCTTGAGGGCAACGATATTCCGCAGCAAGGACCCGCGCTCCGCTCGATTGTGTCGACGCCGCGAATATGGGAAGGGATTGCGGCAAATGGCAACCCCAGGTCCCACAACGCGCCCCGCCGCCAAGGAGTTGCGCACCGTCATCGTCACCGGCGCCTCCTCCGGCATCGGCGCCTATTGCGCGCGGGCGTTGAAGGCGGAGGGCTGGCGGGTGTTCGCCACGGCGCGCAAGCCCGCCGATATTTCGGTCCTCGAGGCGGACGGCATAGAGGCGTTCTACCTTGACTATCGAGAACCTCAATCCATCGCCGCCTTGGTCGATGCGGTGCTGGAGCGTACCGGCGGCGCGCTTGACGCGCTGTTCAACAACGGCGCCTACGCCCAGCCCGGCGCCGTCGAGGATCTGCCGGTCGCGGCACTTCGCGAGCAGTTCGAGGCCAATTTCTTCGGCTGGCATGATCTTACCCGGCGCATCGTGCCGGTCATGCGTCGCCAGGGGCACGGCCGGCTCGTCCACTGCTCCTCGATCCTCGGGCTGGCTCCGGTCCGCTTCCGCGGCGCCTATTCGGCCTCCAAGCACGCCATCGAAGGCCTGATGCTGTGCATGCGCCAGGAGCTCGAAGGCAGCGGCATCCACCTTTCCCTCATCGAGCCGGGACCGGTAACGTCGAAGATCGCCAGCAACGGCCTGCCCTGGTTCCTGAAGAACATCGATGTCGAGAATTCCGTCCACCGCGCTGACTATCAGGCGCAGCTCGCCCGGCTTCAGGCGGGCGGCATCGTGTCGAAGCTGAAACCAGGGCCGGAGATCGTGCACAGGGCGTTGCGCCACGCGCTTCTGTCACAGCGCCCGCGCCCGCACTATGTGGTAACGGTGCCGGCCAGGATCGGTGTGGCGCTGAAACGCGTCTTGCCGGCATCCTTGCTTTATCGCGTGCTCGCCAGGCGCGCCTGACCGAACCTGAACCGGAGCCAGCCAGATGCTCATCACCCTGAAGATCCTCGCCGTCATCGCCATGGCCGCCGTGGTGATCGTGCTGGTCCGCGGTCTGATCAACATGATGCGCGGCGGCTCCGGCATCACCTCGAACAAGCTGATGCAGACGCGCGTCATGCTGCAGGCCGTGGCCTTGGCGCTGCTGTTGCTGGTGGTCTATTTCACGCGCAAATAGCGCGGCTGAGGGGGATCGCGTGGTCAAGCTCAACAAGATCTACACCCGCACCGGCGACGACGGCACGACGGGGCTCGGCACCGGCGAGCGGCGGCTGAAATCCGATCTGCGCGTCGATGCCTACGGCACCGTCGACGAGGCCAATGCCTGCATCGGCATGGCCCGCCTTCACACCGGCGCGGCGCATCCCGCGATCGACGCCATGCTGTCGCGCATCCAGAACGATCTGTTCGATCTGGGAGCCGACCTCGCCGTGCCGGACGACGGCAAGCCCTTGGAATACGAGCCGCTGCGCATCGTCGCCGCCCAGACCGACCGCGTCGAACAGGATATTGACGCGCTCAACAAAAGCCTGCGGCCGCTGAAATCCTTCGTGCTGAACGGCGGCACGCCGGCGGCCGCCGCGCTCCATCTGGCCCGCACCGTGGCGCGCCGCGCCGAGCGCCTGATGGTGGCGCTGGCGCAGGATCCGGCCGAGCATGTCAACCGCGAGGCGCTCAAATACATCAACCGTGTCTCGGATTTCCTGTTCGTCGCCGCCCGCGCGGTCAATGACAATGGAGAGGCCGACGTGCTATGGGTGCCCGGCAAGAACCGCTGAATTTGGGGGCGGGAGGGTCCGATGTTCATCCCGCTTTACGACACCAACAGGCTGCGCCACATCCGCCTGCAATATGTGACGATCGGCCTGATCGTGGCGAACGTGCTCGTCTATCTGGCGACCACGCTTGGCGGCGAAAACTTCACCAATGCCGCGGTTCTCGGTCTCGGCTTCATCCCGTCCGTGGTTCACGACAAGGTCGAGCTCTCGCCCGAATTCGTCGTCATCCCCGAGAGCCTGAGCTATCTCACCTATTCCTTCCTGCATGCCGATATCTTCCATCTCGGCGGCAACATGCTGTTCCTCTGGGTGTTCGGCGACAATGTCGAGGACGCGCTCGGCCACATACGCTACCTGATCTTCTATCTCGCCTGCGCCGTCGCCGGCGCCTTCTTCCAGGGGCTGGTGGCCTGGGATTCGCAGGTGCCGTTGATCGGCGCCTCGGGCGCCATCGCCGGCGTCGTCGCCGCCTATCTGATCCTCTACCCCCGGGTGAAAGTCTGGGTGCTGGCCTTTGCCCGCATTCCGCTGCGCATCCCGGCCTTCATTCCGCTGATCCTGTGGATCCTGTTCCAGATCGTGATGTTTGCCGCGGGCGGCGAGGACCAGATCTCCTGGGCCTGCCATATCGGCGGCATCATCGCCGGATCGATCCTGGTGCTGGTGCTGCGCAGCCGCGGCGTGCCGCTGCTGGCCGGCGCCGACGGCGAGCCGGATCCGACGCCCAACGTCCAGCAGCCGCCTGTTCCTGTCGAACCGGCCGCTGGCGACCCGGCCCAGCCGGCGTCGCAATGGGGCCGTGGAGCAGCGACGTCCCGCGACTGAACCGATTTGGGTGCGTCGTGGGATATTGACGCGCCGATTTGCCGCCACTACGGAAACGGCACCGTTGGGCGGATATTCCGCCCGTGATGTCGGCTTTCGACAACTCTGACAGGGCGCACGCTGGTATAGCGCCCCGACTATCTCAGGAGAGGTGACAGGAAAATGAAGATCCTTGTGCCCGTGAAGCGGGTTGTGGACGCCAACGTCAAGGTCCGGGTGAAAGCCGATGGACTGGGCGTTGAGCTTGCCAACGTCAAGATGGCGATGAACCCGTTCGACGAGATCGCGGTCGAGGAAGCCATCCGCATCAAGGAAGCCGGCAAGGCGGAAGAGATCATCGTCGTCTCGGTCGGCCCGCAGCAGGCGCAGGAGACGCTGCGCACCGCGCTCGCCATGGGCGCCGACCGCGCCATCCTGGTCAAGACCGACGAGCAGACCGAGCCGCTGGGCGTCGCCAAGGTGCTGAAGGGCGTGGTCGAGGCCGAGGCGCCCGGCCTTGTCATCCTCGGCAAGCAGGCGATCGACGACGATTCGAACCAGACCGGCCAGATGCTGGCGGCACTGCTTGGTTGGTCGCAGGGCACCTTCGCGTCCAAGATCGTGCTCGAAGGCGATCATGCCAAGGTGACGCGCGAAGTCGATGGCGGCCTGCAGACGGTGGAATTGAAGATGCCGGCGATCGTCACCGCCGACCTGCGCCTCAACCAGCCGCGCTATGCCTCGCTGCCCAACATCATGAAGGCCAAGAAGAAGCCGCTCGACGAGAAGAGCCCGGCCGACTACGGCGCCGACGTCAAGCCACGCCTCAAGGTGGTCAAGACCGAGGAACCGAGCGGCCGCAAGGCGGGCGTCAAGGTCAAGAGCGTGGCCGAATTGGTCGAGAAGCTGAAGAACGAAGCCGGCGTGCTCTGAGCGGTCAGGAAAGGATAAAGAAAATGGCAATTCTCCTCATCGCCGAACACGACAACGCAAGTCTTTCCGACCAGACGGCCAAGGCGCTGTCGGCCGCGCTGCAGATCGGCTCCGATGTCGACGTGCTGGTGGCCGGCAAGGGCGCCAAGGCTGCCGCCGACGCCGCCGCCAAGCTGAAGGGCGTCCGCAAGGTGCTGCTCGCCGAGGCCGACGAGCTTTCGGAACGCCTCGCCGAGCCGACCGCGGCTCTCATCGTCTCGCTGGCTGGCGGCTACGACACGATCGTCGCGCCCGCCACCTCGTCGGGCAAGAACGTCGCGCCGCGCGTCGCGGCGCTGCTCGACGTCGCTCAGGTGTCCGAGATTATCGAGGTCGTCTCGCCCGACACCTTCAAGCGGCCGATCTATGCCGGCAACGCCATCCAGACCGTGCAGTCGACCGAAGCCAAGAAGGTCATCACGGTGCGCACCGCATCCTTCTCGGCGGCGCCGGAAGGCGGCTCGGCCTCGGTCGAAACGGCCAACGCCGCCGCCAATCCGGGCCTCTCCTCCTTCGTCGAAAACAAGCTCTCCGAGAACGATCGACCGGAACTGACTTCGGCCAAGATCATCATCTCGGGTGGCCGCGCGCTCGGCTCCTCGGAGAAGTTCCAGGAAGTCATCCTGCCGGTCGCCGACAAGCTCGGCGCCGCGGTCGGCGCCTCGCGCGCCGCGGTCGACGCCGGCTACGCGCCGAACGACTGGCAGGTCGGACAGACCGGCAAGGTGGTCGCGCCCGACCTCTACATCGCCGTCGGCATCTCCGGCGCCATCCAGCACCTGGCCGGCATGAAGGATTCGAAGGTCATCGTCGCCATCAACAAGGACGAGGAAGCCCCGATCTTCCAGGTTGCCGACTACGGCCTGGTCGGCGATCTCTTCGTCATCCTGCCGGAGCTGCAAAAGGCGCTTTGACGCAGCCGGTTCCGGCATATTAAAATCCGAAGGGTGGGGTAGACGAAGTCGCCCCGCCCTTTTAGTTTGCACTGCACAAAAAGCGGGCCATCAAGGCCTGAAGCCAATCCGGCGGTTTTGCGTCCGGATTGCAGGAAATAAACAAATAGGAGCGTTTCCGCGCTTCAAAGAAGCGGAAATGCTCAGGACGGGATCGGGGTAATGAGCAAGATCGAGACGATCGGCATTGTCGGCGCGGGTCAGATGGGTGGCGGTATCGCCCATGTCTCGGCGCTCGGGGGCTACAAGGTCCTGATCCACGACGTGTCGCCCGACCGGATCGAGAAGGGCATCGCCACCGTCAGCGGCAACATGGCGCGCCAGGTCGGTTCCGGCAAGCTGGAGGAGACGGCGCGCAACGAAGCGATGGCGCGCATCTCCGCCGCCCCGGCCATGGCCGACCTCGCCGCCGCCGACCTTGTGATCGAAGCGGCGACCGAGGACGAGACGGTCAAGCGCAAGATCTACGCGCAGCTCTGCCCGCAGCTCAATCCGGAAGCGATTCTGGCGACCAACACCTCGTCCATCTCGATCACCCGGCTTGCCGCCCAGACCGATCGTCCCGAGCGCTTCATCGGCATACATTTCATGAACCCGGTGCCGGTGATGAAGCTGGTCGAGCTGGTGCGCGGCATCGCCACCGAGGACCAGACCTTCGAGGCGGCCAAGACCTATGTGAAGCACCTCGACAAGACGATCACCGTTTCCGAGGATTTCCCGGCCTTCATCGTCAACCGCATTCTGCTGCCGATGATCAACGAGGCGATCTACACGCTCTACGAAGGCGTCGGTACGGTCGATGCCATCGACACCGCAATGCGGCTGGGCGCCAACCACCCGATGGGACCGCTGCAGCTCGCCGACTTCATCGGCCTCGACACCTGCCTGTCGATCATGCAGGTGCTGCATGAGGGCCTGTCGGATTCGAAATACCGCCCCTGCCCGCTGCTGGTGAAATATGTCGAGGCCGGCTGGCTCGGCCGCAAGACCGGCCGCGGCTTCTACGACTATCGCGGCGACCATCCGGTGCCGACGCGCTGATCTTCGCCGGCTGAACCCTTTCGGCGCGGCTCAGGAGGCCGCGGCAAGCGGCGGAGGCCGCACGACGCCTTTCGAAACATCCTCGGTCGAAACTTCGTCGGGTGCCGCCGAAACGCAGCCGCGTCCTGCCGCCTTGGCGGCATAGCAGGCGGCGTCGGCGCGGGCGATGATCTCGTCCACTTCGCCGCAACCGGCGCGGATCGGCGCGAGCCCGATGCTGGCGCCGATCGAATGCGGGCGCCCGTCCCAGCTGAAATTGAGGTTGCGGATGGCGTCGATGACCGAGTGCGCCGCGATCGGCCCACGCGCCGCGGCGCCCGATTTGAGGATGACGGCGAACTCGTCGCCGCCGAGCCGCGCGACGATGTCTTCCGGGCCAAGCACATTGCGCAGGGTGTCGGCCACGCGCTTGAGCAGCGCATCGCCCGCGGCATGGCCGCCGGTGTCGTTGACCGCCTTGAAGTGGTCGAGGTCGACGAACATGAACTGATGCTCGCCGCCATTGAGACGGCACTGGTCGACCAGTTCCTCCATAGTGCGGATGAAGCTCGAGCGGTTGGCGAGCCCGGTCAGCGCGTCATGGGCGGCGGCGTAGGCCAGCTGGCGCTGCAGGGCGCGCGCGTCGGTGAAATCCTGGAAGACGATGACGAGGCCGCAGAACTCGTCGCGGTCGTTCATCATCGGCGACACCACTTGGCGGATGCTGCAGCGCGTGTCGTCGCGCCGGACAAGGACAGCCCGCGTGTTCTGGTCGCAGTGCGGCCGCTCGCTCGTCGAAGGGCGCGTCAGCCCGATCCTCTGCCCGCTTTCCTCGTCGACCGCCCAATAAACATGGCCGAGCACCTTGCCCATAGCCTCGCCAACGTCAACTCCGGTGAGCTTTTCGGCAACCGGGTTCATGAAGGTGACGCGATTGGCGGCATCGGTGCAGATCACCGCGTCGCCGATCGACTGCAGCGTCACCCTGAGACGTTCCTTCTCGTCGGCCAGCATCGCCGCCGAGACCATCAGCCGCGCCTCGGCCTCTTTGCGCTCGGTGATATCGGTCAGGCTGCCGATGGCCTGGACCAGCCGGCCCTCGCCGTCACGCTCGATCACCTTGCCGCGGTCGAGGATCCAGACCCAGTGGCCGTCCTTGTGCCGCATCCGGAACTCCGCCTCGAAAAAGGCCGTCTCGCCGGCAAGATGCGCGCGATCCGCCTGGGCGACGCGCTCGCGATCGTCGGGGTGGATCATGGTCAGCCAGCGGTCGGGGTCGCCGTCGAGCTCGCCGTCGGCATAGCCCAGCATCTTCACCCAGGTTTCGGAATAGGTCGTCCCGCCCTTGCGCATATCGAGGCTCCAGATGCCCTGCCCGGCACTGGTGAGCGCGAAATTCCATCGGGTCTCGGCCTCGGCGATGCGCGCCTCGGCCTGCCTGCGGGCGTCGATGTCCTCGATCTGCGACACCAGATAAAGCGGCTTGCCTGTGTCCTCGTCGCGGATGACCGAGCCGGCAAGCTGCGCCCAGACCGGGGTCCCGTCTTTCCTGAGGTAGCGCTTTTCGAAATGGTAGGAGCTGATCCGGCCTTTCCGCACGTTCATCATCGTCTCGCGGCCGATCGAAAGATCGTCCGGATGCGTGATCTGCGGGAAGGTCAGCGCCTCGATCTCCGCGCGGCTGTAGCCGAGCATGGCTGCGAAGGCAGGGTTGGCCTGCTGGATGCGACCGTCGAGGCCGACAATGGCGACGCCGATCGCCGAATCCTCCATGGCGCGGCGGAAGCGCTGCTCGCTCTCGGCTATCTGCCGGCGATCATCGACGATGCGGTGAATGAACAGCGCCGACAAAAACAGCGTCGCGGCGGTGATGGCGACGGATATCTGCAGGCAGAGCCTCAGCGCGTCGGCGCCCAGTTCAAGACGCGGCAGCAGGATCGACACGGCTGCGGCAAACAGGCCGACCGCCAGCAGACCCTGCGCAGCGTGCCTGTCGGCACGGAGCCCTTTCCAGTTCAACCACGCCACGATGCGATCCCACCCAACACGCAACTGCACGTTGCCACAACCCTGGCGGATCGGTTTTAAGGAATGGTTGCGTGGACGCTGGCGATCACTCCGCTAACCGGCAAACAATTGCCGGCATGCTTAAGGTACTGTTTCCAAACTGTACCGAAGAATCGGTGTGCGGCGGCTACCAGCGCACGAAGAGCCGGCCGCCGATGGCTCCGAGCAGCGTCAGGAAGGCGATCGCGACCGTATACCAGGTGGCAACGAAGAGCGGTGAATCGTCGAAGCAATGCGCGGCATAGAAGGTTGCCGCGACCCCGCCCGCGAGCAGGCCGGCGACGGCGCCGGCAAGCACCGGCCGCGTCGGCGCGCCGTAACGCAGCATGCCGAGGAAGATCGCCAGCGGACCGATGCCGATCAGCGGGATGAAACTCATGCAGATCATCATGTTCGTGCCGACGAGCCGCTTGCCCCAATCGGCCTCGGGCACGACAAATAGCTCGAGGATCACGGCCAGCACGACCAGAAGCGGCGCGGCGATCATCCAGGCCATTGCCCGCCTGGTCGAAGCACCCGGCATCGACAGCGCGCGGATCAGCGCGAAGGCGCTGACCGCAAGCACCAGCGTGAACAGGAATTTCGACATGAAGCGCATCGTGTGCATGGCCAGCATGATGTCGGGGCGCGGCCCGATGGTCGCAAAGAAAACCACCGCCGCGATCACCACGGCCACGCCGACCGCCAGCCACCAGGCCTTGCCCATCGGCATCGCCTTGTCGCGGGCATCGGCATCGAGCGCCTTGATGAGATCCTCGGTCCTCATGTCACTGTCGTCCGAATCTTTTGGCGATCGCCGCGAGGCCGCGATGCAGGGACACCCGCACCGCCGTCTCGCTGATGCCGAGCTTGGCCGCCGTCTCGCCGATCGACTGCCCGTCGACCGAGATCGAGGAGACGACCGAGCGTTGCGCGGGCGGCAACCCGTCGAGCGCCCGGTTGATATCGCGCTCGCTCACCGTCTCCGTCTCCGGCTCGGCGAAGGTTTCGGCGATCTCGTCAATCTCGACCTCGATGCGCCGCCCGCGCCTGCGGAACGCGTCGATCAGCTTGAAGCGGGCGATCGCATAGATCCAGGGCAACACCGGCGCATCCGGCCGCCAAGTGTGGCGTTTCACATGAATGGCCAGCAATGTTTCCTGCACGACATCCTCGGGGTCGACCCCGCCCTGAACGATTTTGCGCCGGACAAAGCCGCGAACAAGGGTGGCGACCCGGTGCAGAAAGTCGGCATAAGCCCTTTCGTCTCCACCGATCGCGGCCCTGAGCAGCCGGGAAACCTCGGCCTCGTCCTTGCCGGTCACAAGAGTTTACCCCCAGATGTTCGCGTCTCGGCCTTGGTTTGTTACGTGGCCGGCGAAATAATGTCCAAGCCAAACTACCGCAAAATCACGAAAGTTTGCGGCACGGCGACCGATTGAAGCAGGGTCACAATGTTGACTACAATAATCAGGTATTGATAGGTGCAGCCGTGCCCGAACCCTGTCTCCAGATTTGAGGATGATGCCCATGAAGATTGCCCTTTCCACGCTCGCCACCGCGCTGGCGCTCGGCCTGATCGCCGCCCCGGCCATGGCCGAGGATCAAGGCATCATCGTCTACAATGCCCAACATGAGGGCCTCGCCAAGGAATGGGCGGCGGGCTTCACCAAGGAAACCGGCATCAAGGTCACGCTGCGCAACGGCGGCGACAGCGATTTTTCCAACCAGATCGTCGCCGAGGGCGCGGCCTCGCCGGCCGACGTGTTCCTGACCGAGAATTCGCCGGCCATGGCGCTGGTCGAGGCGGCCGACCTGTTCGCGCCGGTCGACGCCGATACGCTGGCGCAGGTTCCGCAGGAATACCAGCCGTCGAGCGGCAAGTGGGTCGGCGTCGCCGCCCGCAGCACCGTCTTTGCCTACAACAAGGACAAGCTCAAGGAAGACCAGTTGCCCAAGTCGCTGCTCGATCTTGCCGATCCGAGCTGGAAGGGCCGCTGGGCCGCTTCGCCGTCCGGCGCCGACTTCCAGGCCATCGTCAGCGCGCTGCTGCAGATCAAGGGCGAAGCCGCCACCTCCGACTGGCTGAAGGCGATGAAGGCGAACTTCACCGCCTACAAGGGCAACTCGACGGTGATGAAGGCGGTCAATGCCGGCGAGATCGATGGCGGCGTGATCTACCACTATTACTATTTCGGCGATCAGGCCAAGACCGGTGAAAACAGCGGGAATGTCGCCCTGCACTATTTCAAGAACCAGGACCCGGGCGCCTTCGTTTCGGTGTCGGGCGGCGGCGTGCTGGCTTCCAGCAAGCATCCGAAGGAAGCCCAGGCCTTCCTGAAGTGGGTGACCGGCAAGGGCGGCCAGGACGTGCTGAAGACCGGCACGTCCTATGAATATGCGGTCGGCAACGGTGCCGAATCCAACCCTAAGCTGGTGCCGCTCCCCGACCTGCAGGCGCCGAAAGTCGATCCGGCGACGCTGAATTCCAAGAAGGTCATCGACCTGATGACGCAAGCCGGCTTGCTTTAGTTCGCGTTGGTCCTAAAAGGGCAAACGACCGTGCTCCCGCGGCAATTCGCCTTCCTCGGGAGCGTTTTTTGTTTGGAGATGGCTTCGTCGATGACAGTCGACTGCGCTTCGAGCCGCTCGCGCGGCGTATCAGATCGCGTCCGCCGCCCGGCGGCAGCGGCGCAGCGGCCTGCCTGATGCAGTCGGCGATCGACATGACGCCGGCAAGACTGCCGGCGGCCGGGATGAAGAAGCACCGGTCCATCTCGTGGATCACGCTCGCCGCCGCTCTGATCGCGCTTATCGCGCTGCTGCCGCTCGCCTTCATCGTCTGGGTGGCGATCCAGACCGGCTGGGACACCGTGGTGGCGCTGATCTTCCGCCCGCGCGTCGGCGAATTGCTGGTCAACACCGTGCTCCTCGTCGTTGTCGCCGTGCCGATCGCCATCGTGCTCTCGGTGGCGCTGGCCTGGCTGACCGAGCGCAGCGACCTGCCAGGCAACCGCTGGTGGTCGTGGCTTTCGGTCGCGCCGCTCGCCATTCCCGCTTTCGTGCACAGCTATGCCTGGATCAGCTTCGTTCCGGGCCTGCACGGGCTGTGGGCCGGCGTGCTGGTCTCCGTCATCGCCTATTTCCCGTTCCTGTATCTGCCGATCGCCGCCGCGCTGCGCCGGCTCGATCCGGCGCTGGAGGACGCGGCCGCGGCACTTGGTCTTGATCCTTGGCGGGTTTTCGCGCGCGTCGTGCTGCCGCAGCTCAGGCTCGCCATCTGCGGCGGCTCGCTGCTGGTCGGCCTGCATCTTCTGGCCGAATACGGCCTCTATGTCTTCATCCGTTTCGATACCTTCACCACCGCGATCGTCGACCAGTTCCAGTCGACCTTCAACGGTCCGGCGGCCAACATGCTGGCCGCCGTGCTGGTGGTCTGCTGCCTTTTCCTGCTCGCTCTCGAGGTGACGATACGCGGCGAGGAGCGCTATGCCCGCGTCGGTTCCGGCGCCGCGCGCCAGCAGCAGCGCGCTCGCCTCGGCCGCGCCACCTTGCCCTGCCTGCTTTTGCCGGCGGGCGTCGCGCTGCTGTCGCTCGGCGTGCCCTTCGTCACGGTCAGCCGCTGGCTGATCGCCGGCGGCACGGAAGTCTGGCGTTGGGACGAGATCGGCCTGGCGCTCGGCCAGACGCTGTTCCTCGCCATCGCCGGCGCGGTGCTTGCAACGATCGCCGCCATGCCGATGGCCTGGATCTCGATCCGCGCGCCGGGACGGCTGCAGCGACTGCTCGAGAGCTGCAACTATATCGTCGGCGCGTTGCCGGGCGTGGTCATCGCGCTGGCGCTGGTGACGATCACCGTGCGCGTCGCGCTGCCGCTCTACCAGACGCTGTTCACCATCCTGTTCGGTTACGCGCTGATGTTCCTGCCGCGCGCGCTGATAAGCCTGCGCGCCTCGATCGCACAGGCGCCGGTGGAGCTGGAGCGCGCCGCTTCCAGCCTCGGCCGTCCGCCGGTCAAGGCGCTGTGGTCGACGACCATCCGTCTGTCGGCGCCGGGTGCGGCGGCCGGCATGGCGATGGTGGCGCTCGGCATCACCAACGAGCTCACCGCCACCCAGATGCTGGCGCCCAACGGCACCCGCACGCTGGCGATGGCCTTCTGGTCCTACAGCGGCGAGATCGACTACGCCTCCGCCGCCCCTTACGCGCTGATCATGGTGGCGATGTCGTTGCCGATGACCTGGTGGCTCTACGTCCAATCGAAGCGGATGGCGGGACGATGAGCTTTCTCGAACTCAGTGGCGTCGCGAAGAATTATGGCCCGGTGACGGCGCTCGCCGGCGTCGACCTGGCTGTCGAGAGCGGCAGCCGCACCGCGATCGTCGGGCCGTCCGGCTGCGGCAAGACAACCTTGCTCAGGCTGATCGCCGGCTTCGAGGCGCCGGACCGCGGTCGCATCGCGCTCGACGGCAAGGTGCTCGCCAATGGCGGCGCGGCCGTGCCGGCGCATCGCCGCGGCATCGGCGTCGTCGCGCAGGACGGCGCTCTGTTCCCGCATCTCACCATCGCCGACAATATCGGTTTCGGCATCGCGCGGAATGCCGATAGACGAGCCGAGCATATCGTCGAGCTCGCCTACATCGTCGGACTGGACAAGGCGATCCTGAAGCGGCGGCCGCACGAGCTTTCCGGCGGACAGCAGCAGCGCGTGGCGCTTGCCCGCGCCATGGCCATGAAACCCAGGCTGATGCTGCTCGACGAGCCGTTCTCGGCGCTCGACACCGGGCTTCGCGCGTCGATGCGCAAGGCGGTGGCCGAGCTTCTGGAAGAGGCCGGCATCACCACCATACTGGTCACGCACGACCAGGCCGAGGCGCTCTCCTTCGCGGGCCAGGTGGCGGTGATGCGCGACGGCCTGTTCTCGCAGGTCGGCACCCCGCGCGAGCTCTATTTCCAGCCCAGGGACCGGATGGTCGCCGAGTTCCTCGGCGACGCCATCATCGTGCCGGCGAGGATCGCGGACGGTTTTGCCGTGTCGCGGCTCGGTCGCATCGCGGTCGACACAAAGGAACGGCGCGATGTCGCGCGCATCATGCTGCGGCCCGAGCAGGTCCTGCTCAAGCGGACCTCGCGCGAGGGCATGTCCGGCACGCCGGACATGCTGTTCGGTGAAGTGACGGACTGCGAGTTCGCCGGCTCGGTCTGCACCGTCGCGGTGCGGCTGCTCAACAGCCCGGATCCGCCCGATGCCGCCGCCATCGGCAACACGCCGCTCATTCTGCGCAGGACAGGCATGGACGCGCCGGCTGTAGGCGAGATCGTGCGCCTCACCTTCACCGGCAAGGCGCATGTCTTTGCTTGATCTCCGTCTTGAGAATAATGCAATCTTGCATTATTTTTGGCGTTGAGCAATCCCAGGAAAAGTGTGAGCGGTTTTTCCGTCAGGAATTGCGACAAAGAAGGAGATAGAGCGGTTCGCCGTTTCCGTGAAACGGTGAACCACTCTAGCAGGCCACATCATGACGACGTTGACGGTTACCGCACGGGGCCAAGTCACATTCCGGAAGGACGTGCTCAAGCACCTTGGCATCCAGCCCGGCGACAAGATCAGGCTTGATCTTCTGCCTGGTGGACGGGCGGAGCTGAAAGCTGACCAGGGCAAGGGCTCGTGGCAAGAGCTGAGCGGGATGCTCAAGGGCAAAACGAACGGCGCACGGCTTTCGATCGAGGAGATCAACGATGCGATCGCCGGCGCCGGTGCTTCGAGCGGGATGCGCGGAATCGAGCGCAAGTGAAGATCAGCCTCGACACCAACGTGCTGTTGCGCCTTGTTGTCGGAGACGACGAAGCGCAGCAACGGACAGCAGCCGAGACCCTGGAAGGGGCCGAGTTGGTCGCGATCAGCGTTCAAGCGCTCTGCGAGTTTGTTTGGGTGCTGGATAGAAGTTACCAGGTTACGCGGCCGGATATATCCGCTTCGATCCGCCGCATCCTCGACATGCGCAACGTCGTAGCCAACCGACCAACGATCGAAGCGGGCCTGGCTGTGCTCGACGCTGGTGGAGATTTCGCGGATGGCGTGATCGCGTTCGACGGTCAGTGGCTCGGTGGCGAAACCTTCGTGTCCTTCGATAGGAAAGCGGTAAAGCTGGTCGATGGGCAGGGAACGCCCACACTGTTGCTCGGGTGATTTCTACCGTACGCGCTGCCCCGTCGCCGGCGACCATAGCGGCCATTGCTCAAGGAAATCACAGCTGTGGATGGCGACGCGCTGGCTATCGATCAGGATGATCGAATAGGCGGGCGGCGCCTGCTCGACAACCTCGTCGCCGACGAGATCGAGCATGAAGCGGGCATGCAGGCCGCGCTGCACCGAGAAGGGAATGCCGGCGACGGTGCCGGCGATGTCGCGGTGGACATGGCCGAAGAAGATGTAGCGGACATTGCCGTGGCGGGTCAGCACATCGAGTAGCCGCTGCGGCTGTTCGAGGCCGAGCGGGTCGAGCAGTGTGAGCCCGAGTTCTACCGGCGGATGATGCAGGAAGATATAGGCCGCCTTGCCTGCGGCCTCGCCAAGCCGTGCATCGAGCCAGGCAAGCCGGTTGTCGCACAACTCGCCGGTGACACGGCCTTCCGCCAGGCTGTCGAGAAAAACCAGCCGCCCTTCCGGCGTGTCGAAAACCGACTGCGCGAAGCCGTTGCCGTCGGTTCCATTCTCGGGAAAGGCGGCGATGAGATTGGCGCGCCGGTCGTGGTTGCCAGGCAATAGACGGTAAGGCACGGTCAGCCGGCTCAGCGCCGCCTTCAGGTCGGCATAGCTCTCGGCCTCTCCGTCATCGGTCAGGTCGCCGGTGAAGATGCAGAGCGTCGCATCGCTGTGACGCTGATTGATATGATCGATGCATCGATCGAGTCGTTCATTCAGGTTCGCGCCGTAGCGTATCTCGCGCCGACGGCCGAGATGGACGTCGGTGACCTGGATGATTTTCATTGCATGAACCCTCAAATCAAATTCACAACGTCGCCGGAGCCGGTTCCGGCACCGAGGCCTTGAACACATCGAGCCTGCCACCCGTCTCCGAGGAGAAGAAGTGCAGGTCCGATTCGGCGAACTGCAGGCCGATCGTGCTGCCCGGTTCGGGGTGGACGGTCTCCGACGTCACGATGGAGAAAGGCGCGCCGTCGAGATCGACATAGACGACGCGGCCGGCGCCCAACTCTTCGATGAGATCGACAGTCGCCGCGAGCGCTCCCGGCGTGCCCGGCGCCACCATGCGCACCGCCTCCGGCCGGACGCCGACCGCGACTTTCGCGCCCACGGGAACGCCCGTGCGCGACACATTGAGCTTGCGGCTGCCGCCGAGCAATGACAGCCCGTCGAGCGTGACGGTGCCTTCGAGCATGTTCATCGCCGGCGCGCCGACGAAGGTGGCGACGAAGCGGCTTGCCGGCCGGCTGTAGACTTCCGCCGGCGTGCCGACCTGCTCGACGCGGCCGCCATTCATCACCACCAGCCGGTCGGCCAGCGTCATCGCCTCGACCTGGTCATGCGTGACGAAGACCGAGGTGGCGCTGAGGCGCCGGTGCAGCTTGCGGATCTCGGAGCGCATCTGCACGCGCAGCTTGGCGTCGAGGTTGGAGAGCGGCTCGTCGAAGAGGAACACCTTCGGCTCGCGGATCATGGCGCGGCCCATGGCGACGCGCTGGCGCTGGCCGCCGGAGAGCGCCATCGGCTTGCGGTCGAGCAGGTGCTCCAGCTCCAGGACGCGCGCCACCGCCTGGACGCGCTGGGCGCGCTCGGCCGACGCAACGCCGGCTACCTTCAGCGAATAGCCGATATTCTGTGCCACGCTCATATGCGGGTAGAGCGCGTAATTCTGGAACACCATGGCGCAGCCGCGCTCGCGCGGCTCGAGCCTGTTGACCACCGTGCCGTCGATCGCGATCGTGCCGTCGGAAATCTCTTCCAGCCCGGCGATCATCCTGAGCAGCGTGGACTTGCCGCAGCCCGACGGCCCCAGGATGACGACGAATTCGCCCGAAGCGAAGTCGAGGTCGACGCCGTGCACGACCTGCGTCTTGGCGTAGTTCTTCTTGACGCCGCGAATGGTGATGGAGGCCATTTTTGTCTCCCTATTTTTCGGTGGCGATCAGGCCGCGCACGAACCAGCGCTGCATCAAGACCACGACGATCAGCGGCGGCAGCATGACGATCAGCGTGCCGGCCATGGCGATATGCCATTCCGGCGCGCCGCCGACATTGGGTATGAGCTGCTTCAGCTCGGTCACCGCCATCGCATGCGACTGGTCGGTGGTGATGAGCAACGGCCACAGATACTGGTTCCAGGCCCACAGGAACATGATGGTGCCGAGCGCCGCCATGTTGTTGCGCGACAGCGGCAAAAGGATATCGACGAAGAAGCGCAGCGCGCCGGCGCCGTCCATGCGCGCCGCCTCGGTCAACTCGTCCGGCACGGTCAGGAAGAACTGGCGGTAAAGGAACGTGCCGGTGGCGGTGGCGACCAGCGGCAGGATCAGGCCGCTATAAGAGTTGAGCAGTCCCAGGCTGAGCGAAACCTGCACGCCCGAGACCTTTTCGATCAGCCAGGAGAGGCCGGTCAGGTCCATGATCGCCTGATAGGGCTCGAGCACGTTGGCGACCACCGCGTAGGTCGGCACGATGCGCACCTCGAGCGGCAGCATCAGCGTGATGAAGATCAGCCAGAACATCAGCATGCGGCCGGGATAGCGGAAATAGACGATCGAGAAGGCGGTCAGCGCCGAGATGATCACTTTGCCGGCAGCCACGCCAAACGCCATGATGAAGGAGTTGAGCAGCTTCGGACCGAGATCGGCGGTCGTCCACGCCGTCTTGATGTTGACCCAGAAATCGCTGCCCGGCAGCAGCGACATCGGCACGTCGTTGACGTCCTTCAGATTGTGCGAGGCGGCGATCGCGACGATAGCAAATGGCGCCACGCAGAATACGAAGCCGGCGAACAGGATCAGATGCGTGAAGAAATTGAGGATCGGGGTGCGCTCGACCATGGCCGCCTCACCGGTAATGCACGCGCCGCTCGATGAAGCGGAACTGAACGATGGTAAGGGCGATGATCAGCAGCATCAGGATGATGCTCTGCGCGGCGGCGCCTGAATAATCCAAACCTTTGAAGCCGTCGGAATAGATCTTGTAGACCATCAGATTGGTGGCGTTGGCCGGGCCGCCGGCGGTCATGATGTCGACGATGCCAAAGGAGTCCTGGAAGCTCTCGGTGATGTTGATGACCAGCAGGAAGAAGATCGTCGGCGTGATCAGCGGGAACTGGATATCCCAGAAGCGCCGGATGACGCCGGAGCCGTCCATCGCCGCCGCCTCGATCAGCGAGCGCGGAATCGCCTGAAAAGCGGCGAGGAAGAAGATGAAATTATAGCCGACATATTTCCAGGAAAAGGCGATGATGATCGAGGCCATGGCGTCGGCGCCGTCGAGGCCCGGGTCCCAGAAACCGGGCCAGGCTCGGTTGACCACGGCCATGAAGCCGGCTTCCGGCGCCAGGATGAAGCGAAATGCCAGCGCAAGCGCCGGCGCGGCGATGCCGTAGGGCCAGATCAGCACCACGCGATACAGCCATGAGCCGGCAAGTTGCCGGTCGGTCAAGGCGGCGAGCACCAGCGCGATGACCATCGCCAAACCCGTGCTGATGCCGGCGAAGATCATGCTGGCGGCAATCGAGTCCCAGTAGCTGGCGTTGGACAGGATCGAGCGGAAATTGTCGAGCCCGACCCAGATATTGCCGCCGCCCCAAGGCTGCTGCAACGTCAGCGACCAGTAAACGGCCTGCCCGGCCGGCCAGTAGAAGAAGGTGAAGATCAGGAAAAGCTGCGGCACGGCGAACAGGATGCCGATCGTCCATTTGCTGAAAGTGACGCGTTTTTCCATCGATCCGCCGATGTCGTTGAACCGCCAACCCGCTCTCGCGGCACAAGACTAAAGCATGTCTCCCGAAAGTGGGAACCGGTTTCGGGACAAAGACATGCGTAAATCAAAACCCATATGAAATGGCCGCCCGTCGATGCTCGGCGGGCGGCCGTTCCAGTATCCGGGATCAGGGCAGGGTCTTACCCGGATAGGTCTGCTGGAAGCGATCGAGGATCGCGTCGCCATTCTTGACCAGCGCGTCGAGGCCTTCCTGCACGCTGACCTTGTTGGCGAAGATCGCCTGCATCTGCGTGCCGAACTCGGCGCGGATCTGGGTGAAGTTGCCGAGGCGAACGCCGCGGGTGATGTCGGTCGGCTCCGACGCGGTCAGGCTGGCGATAGCCACTTCGCGGCCCTTATAGGGCGCCTTGTCGTAGAAGCCGTTGGACTTCATGAAATCGAAGCCCGACTTCGTCACCGGAATGTAGCCGGTGTTGGTCGACCAGAACAAAGCGGTCTTGGGGTCGTGGATAAAGTTGAGGAACGCGGCCGCGCCCTTATATTCGCCGTCCGACTTGCCCGACAGCACCCACAGCGAAGCACCGCCGACCAGCGAATTCTTGCGCTCGGTGCCGGCATAGACCGGCAGCTCGGCGACGTCCCAGTTCATGCCTTCCTTCTGCGTGCGGCCGACCGTGCCGTGGTCGCCGACCGAGGTCAGGATGAGCTGGCAGGTGCCGGTGGCGAAAGCCTGAACCATATCCTGGCCGAGATCCTTCGACTTGATCTTGACCAAGCCGGCGTCATACCACTTCTTGAGGTCGGTAACGTACTGGACGAACTTGGTCTTGTTGACTTCGAGGCGGGCGTCGAGGCCGTCATAGCCGTTGTTCTTGGTGGCGACCGGCTGGTTGTGCAGCGCCGAGAACTGCTCCATCAGCTGCCAGCTTTCATTGGCCGAGATGTTGATCGCCATCGGGCAATCATAGCCGGCGTCCTTCAGAGCCTGGAGGTCGGCGGCGACATCTTCCCAAGTCTTCGGCGCCTCGGTCTTGCCGATCTTGGCGAAGGCGTCCTTGTTCCAGTACATCAGCGCGGTCGACGAGTTGAACGGGAAGGACAGCATCTCGCCCTTCGACGTCGCGTAATAGCGCGCGATGCCTGGGAAATAGTCGCTGTAGTCGATCTTGTAGCCGTTCTCTTCCATCAGCTTGTCGGCGGGCTTGTAGGCGCCCGACAGCATCATGGTGGCGGTGCCGACGTCATAGACCTGGACGACGGTGGGCTGCTTGCCGGCGCGGAAGGCGGCGATCGTGTTCTGCAGCGTGGCGTCGTAATTGCCCTGGCTGGTGCAGACGACCTCGTAGTCCTTCTGGGATTCGTTGAAGTTCTTGCACAGCGTATCGACGACGCGGGCGAGATCGCCCGAAAGACCGAACCAGAAATCGAATTTGACCGGCTCGGCAAAAGCAGGAACCGCGAGCGCGGTGCTGAGCGCGCCGGCGGCAAGGGCGGCGAAGCCCCGCTTGATGATCGTCATGGTTTTTCCCTCTTGATTGGCAGTGTGACCAGGGTTTTGCGCAAGTCCTTGCCCGCTCTCATAGAGAAGGTATGTGACAGTTCTGTTGTGGCCCCTGGACCGGTAAGCGGTTCCTGTGGACAGCCAGTCTCTCCTCCCCTGGCAGCGGTCGCGCCGGCATGAAAACGTCACATCGGCGCTCTAGGAAGCTAGGGCGCCTCGAAGCGGCGAAAAGACCTTCCGTGATTAACCGGCTAACTGGATGAGAAGAGACATGCTGGTCCCGCAGCTCACGCACGTGCCTGTCGCCGCCCGCAACGCGATGCGGAACGGACCGCGCGACAGCGCCACCCATCTGCGCCACGCCGCCGCCATTCCCGCCCTGGGCGAGATCGAGATCGGCGGCCAGGCGACGCGCGGGAGCGTCGGCGGGAGCCTGACCGTCATGGCCTGGAACGTCGAGCGGCTGCGTCATGTCGATGCCATCGCCGCAACGATCGCCGGCCGGGCGCCGGACGTCGTGCTGCTGTCCGAGGTCGACAAAGGCATGGCCCGCTCCGGCAACGGCCATCTGTTGAGCCGGCTTGCCGATCGTCTGGGCCACTCCTACGCCTATGGCGTCGAGTTCCTGGAACTCGGCACCGGCAATGAGACGGAGCAGGCGGCAAATGGCGGCGCCGAGAACACGGAGGGCTTCCATGGCAACGCCGTAACCAGTGCCGTTCCGCTGCTGCGGCCTTTTCTCATTCGCCTGGACGCGGCCGGCGCCTGGTTCCTGCCGGAGCACGGCCAGCCGCGCATTGGCGGCCGCATGGCGCTTGGCGGGCAGGTGATGGTCGGCGACCATCGGGTCACCGTCGTTTCGGTGCATCTCGAAAACCGCACCACGCCTGCCGGCCGCGCCGACCAGACGCGCCATCTCCTCGACGCCATCGACAGGTATGACGCGGAGGCGCCGGTCCTGATCGGCGGCGACTTCAACACGCTGACCGCCACATATCCGGAACGCAATGACGATCCTGCGGCGTGGCTAAAGCGCGTTGCCGCCGAACCGGACCGGCTGATGTATCCGGAGCGCCATGAGCCTTTGTTCGCGGTATTTGCCGAGCATGGCTACGACTGGAAGACGGCCAATGCTTTCGACAAGCCCACCCAGCGGCGCGCGGTCGGCGACTTGACGCCGGCCGGCCATATCGACTGGTTCTTCACCCGCGGCCTCACGGCAAGCGCGCCGGCGACGCTGCCGGCGGTGTTGACGGACGGCAGCCCGAGCGCCGATCACGAGGCGCTGGTGGTCACGGTGCGGGTGAAGTAACGGCCCCCGGATCGACACAATCGATCCCGAGATCGTTCCGGCGCATCAATACAACCTGGAAAGCACGCAGCGGTTGCGGGCAGCATAATCGATTCTTCAGCCGTCCGGCCCTAATCAATCATGTTGCCTTGATTGATGGGGGAAGATCAGGTGAAGCAAGATGCTGACCGTCTATAATTGCATCGTGAATGAGCACGACCTGAGACTGGTGGCGCTGGCCGCGCTCATTTGCGGAATCTCCTGTTTCTCCGCCGTCAACCTGCTTCGCCATGTCGACCAATCGACGAGCCGAAACCGTCATGTGTGGTTGCTGATTGCAGCCGCGTCGACCGGCTTCGGCATATGGGCGACGCACTTCATCGCCATGATCGCCTTCACGCCGGGAATACCCAACGCCTACAACGCCGAGCTTTCGGTGGCTTCGCTGGCGATGTCTGTCATCCTGACCGCGGCCGGTATGTGGATCGCGACGGTGCGCCGTAGCATCGACCACTACCTCGTCGGCGGCGCCGTGCTCGGCATCGGCATTGCGGCGATGCATTATACCGGCATGGCGGCTTTCGAGGTCGAAGGCCGGATCGTCTGGAACCGGTTGCTGGTCGCCGCATCGTTGGCCTCGGGTGTAACGCTTGCCGCGCTCTCCATGCTTGTCGTGCTTCGCCGGCCGTCCACACAGGCGACGGTCGCCGGCGCTGTCCTGCTCACGCTGGCGATCTGCACGCTGCATTTCATCGCCATGGCCGCCGTCTCGATCTATCCGGATTCCTCGATCGAGATCTCGAAATTCACGATTGCGCCGATGTCGCAGGCCTTTGCCGCCGCGGCGGCAAGCCTCGTCATCCTGGTGCTGTCGGCCACGGCGCTGTGGATCGACCTGCGCTTCCGCCGCCACAGGACAGAGGCGGAGCGTATGCACGGCCTTGCCAATGCCGCCGTCGAAGGCCTGATCGTCTGCGACGGCAGCCGCATCGTCAGCGCCAATGACAGCATCGCTGCGCTGAGCGGTATCGCCGCCGGCACGCTGAACGCGATGACGCTGGGCGACCTGTTCGGCGAGCGGACTGCTTCCGCCGTCGCCGCGGGCAACGGGCAGGCGCAGGAGGTTGACCTGCGCGGCCAGGACGACAGCCGGATTCCGGTGGAACTGATCGCCAGGAGCATCGACTATTGCGGCAAGCCGCACCTGGTCGTTGCCGTCCGCGATATTCGCGAGCGCAGGAAGGCCGAGCAGGAGATCATGCGCCTCGCGCATTACGACCCGCTCACCGGGCTTGCCAATCGCCGCAGCTTCACCGGCCGCCTGGAAGCCGAGATCGCCGCGTCCGCGGAAGGCGGCAAAGACGGCCAGTTGGCGCTCATGCTTCTCGATCTCGACCGGTTCAAGGAAGTGAACGACCTCTTCGGCCACGCCGCCGGCGACGCCGTGTTGCAAAAGGTGGCTCACTGCGCCTCCGGCGTGCTGCGCCACGGCCAGATGCTGGCCCGACTCGGCGGCGACGAATTCGCCATCATAGCCCCCAGCCTTCCCGACCCGCAGGCGGCCGGCCGCATTGCCGAAGCGGTGCTTTCGGCGCTGCGTCAGGAAAACCGGCTGTCGCCCGGCGGCATGGTTTCGGCCAGCATCGGCATCGCGCTCTACCCGCTCGACGCCGACGAACAGGCGGCGCTGATCAGCCATGCCGACACCGCGCTCTATCGCGCCAAGGCCGAGGGCAAGGATACGTTCCGCTACTTCGAGGCCTCGATGGGCGCCGAGGCGCGAGACCGGCGCATCATGGAGCAGGACCTGCGCCAGGCCGTGGCGCGCGGCGAATTCCGGCTCGTCTACCAGCCGCAGAAGGAAATCAGCAGCGGCAGGATGATCGGCTTCGAGGCCTTGCTCCGCTGGCAGCATCCCGAACGCGGAGAGGTTCCGCCCTCGGTGTTCATCCCGGTGGCCGAGGATAGCGGTTCGATCGCCCAGATCGGCGAGTGGGTGCTGGCGACGGCCTGCAACGAGGCCGGGACATGGAAGAACCCGTTGACGGTCGCGGTCAACGTCTCAGCGGTGCAGCTTCACAACCTCGATTTCAGCCGCCGGGTGCATGAGGTGCTGCTTCGTTCAGGCCTGGCGGCGGGCAGGCTCGAGCTCGAGATCACCGAGACGGCGCTGGTGAAGGACATGCCGCGGGCGCTGGCCACCTTGCGCCAGATCAAGGCGCTTGGCGTGCGGGTGGCGATGGACGATTTCGGCACCGGCTATTCGTCGCTGTCCAACCTGCGCGCCTTCCCTTTCGACAAGATCAAGATCGACGGATCCTTCATCAAGTCTGTCGACCGCAACGACCAGGTCGCGACCATCGTACGCGCCGTGCTGGGTTTGGGGCGCGGCCTCGGCCTGCCGGTCCTGGCCGAAGGCGTCGAGACGCTGGACGAGCTGCGCTTTCTCGATGCCGAGGATTGCGACATCGGCCAGGGATATTATCTCGGCAGGCCTGGCCCGATCGAGGCGTTCGGCGAACTGACCGGCGTTTCGGCCGCCGATGACGGCGTCAAGCCTGCCGGCAGGAGCGGCGGCAGCATCCTGATGCTCGAGCCTGCCGCGGCGGCGCGCTCAGCCTGATACGATCAGGGTTCGAGCGCCGCTTCCACCAGCCGCTTGGCATCGGGGCTCGACCATTCGGCCGGGCCGTTCATATGTGCGATCAGGCAGCCATCCGCGTCGATCAGCATGGTGACCGGAAGCCCGAGCGCCAGCCCGCGCGTCTTGACCTCGTTGAACAGCGCGATCGTCGGGTCCCGGTAGAAGCCGAGCGTTTGAACGCCGATCTCGTTGAGGAACTTCTTCGGCTTCGTGTCATCGCCAGTGTCGACATTGACCGCGACCACCTCGAAAGCATTGCTGCCTTTTTCCTTCTGCAGCGCATCGAGCGCCGGCATCTCGGCGCGGCACGGCGCGCACCATGTCGCCCATAGATTGAGCAGCACCGTCTTGCCGGCATGGTCGGCCAGCGTCATCGGCTTGCCGTCGGGGCCGTTGAAGGCCAGGCTCTTCAGCGACTGCGGCGGGTCGGCCGGCTGCAGCGCGGCCACCTGGCCGACGGCCTTGGCGGCGACCTGCTTGGCGCGCCCGGCCTTGGCCGCGCAGGCGGCGTCGTCCTTGCCGGCAGCCGCGGCGACCTTCTCGGGAGCGTTGTTGCCAGAACCGCTCTCGCTGACATATACCGCGACCGCGCCCGCCAGCACGCCCGCCAGCAAGGCGGCCAGGATGAGGCGCGTAGCCGGAAAAAAGAATCTCTTGCCGTCTGCCATTTTCAAAACTGCTCCGGAGCACGGGTTATAGCGATGAGCGACAAGAAGGCCAGCAACCAGATGTGGGGCGGACGTTTTGCCTCGGGTCCGGCCGCGATCATGGAAGCGATCAACGCGTCGATCGGCTTCGACCGCAAGCTCTATGCGCAGGACATAAGCGGATCGATCGCCCATAGCGAGATGTTGGCCGAAACGGGCATTATTTCGGCGGCAGATCAAGAAAAAATCGCTCACGGGCTGAACACGATCCTGAAAGAGATCGAGGCCGGCACGTTCGAATTCTCGACCAAGCTGGAAGACATCCACATGAATGTCGAGGCCCGCCTTGCCGATCTGATCGGCCCGGCGGCGGGACGCCTGCACACCGCCCGCTCGCGCAACGACCAGGTGGCGGTCGACCTCAGGCTCTGGGTCAAGCAGGAATGCCAGCGCGTCGCCCGGGCATTGAAGGACCTGATCGCCGCGTTGCTCGAACGCGCCGAGGAACATGCGGCGACCGTCATGCCCGGCTTCACCCATATGCAGGCGGCGCAGCCGGTGACTTTCGGCCACCATTGCATGGCCTATGTCGAGATGTTCGGCCGCGACCTCGCGCGCGTCCGCGACGCCATCGAGCGCATGGACGAAAGCCCGCTCGGCGCGGCGGCGCTTGCCGGCACAAGTTTCGGCATCGACCGCCACATGACCGCGAAGGCGCTGGGTTTCCGCGAGCCGACGCGCAATTCGCTGGACAGCGTTTCGGATCGCGATTTCGCGCTCGAATTCCTGAGCCTCGCCGCGATCTGCGCAACGCATTTGTCCAGGCTCGCCGAGGAGATCATCATCTGGTCGACGCCGCAATTCGGCTTCGTCCGCCTGTCGGATTCCTTCTCCACCGGCTCCTCGATCATGCCGCAGAAGAAGAACCCGGACGCCGCCGAGCTGGTGCGCGGCAAGACCGGCCGCGTCAACGGCCATCTCGTCGGCCTGCTGACCGTGATGAAGGGCATGCCGCTGACCTACGGCAAGGATATGCAGGAAGACAAGGAAGCGGTCTTCGACGCCGCCGAGACGCTCGACCTGATGCTGGCGGCGACCGCCGGCATGGTGCGCGACATGACCGTCAACGCCGCCGCCATGAAGAAGGCGGCCGGCGCCGGTCACGCCACCGCGACCGACCTTGCCGACTGGCTGGTGCGCAATCTCGGCCTGCCCTTCCGCGAAGCCCATCATGTCACCGGCCGCGCCGTGGCGCTTGCCGAGGAGAAGAAGGTCGGACTGGAAAAACTCTCGCTGGACGACCTGCGCTCGATCCATCCAGGCATCACCGACGATATCTTTTCGGTGCTTGCCGTGCAGAATTCGGTGAAGAGCCGCACAAGCTTCGGCGGCACCGCGCCGTCGGAAGTGCGAAAGCAGATCCGCTATTGGAAAAAGCGGCTCGCCAAGGCTTAATGCATGTCGCCCAGAAGTGTGCAGCGGTTCTGGGACAACGACATGCATCAAAGCAATTGCCGGGATGCAAAGCGCTGAAAACTCGGCTAAAAGCGGCGTCACAAGAAACAGTTTCGAACGGATGGATCGATGACCCGTAGCAGGATTTTGGTGACGCTGGCGCTGCTGGCGGCGGTTGTCACCGTCACGGCCTGCGGCAGGAAGACCGGCCTAGACACGCCCTATGAGGCGGCGGAGCAGGCGCGCAAGGATGCGGAAAAGGCCAAGCAGCCGGTTCCGCCCGAGCCGGAAAAACCGGTCAAGGACAGGAAGTTCATCCTCGATCCCCTGCTCTAGAGCCGATGAGATCGACCCGATCTCATCGAGCTTCAACCTTCCGGAACCGAACCCCGTGAACCATTTCGACTACCGCGACGGCGTGCTCCATGCCGAGGACGTCGCCATCCCCGACATCGCAGCCGAGGTCGGCACGCCCTTCTATTGCTATTCGACGGCGACGCTGACCCGGCATTTCCGCGTCTTCAAGGAGGCCTTTTCCGGCCTCGACGCGCTGGTCTGCTACGCCATGAAGGCGAACTCCAACCAAGCCGTGCTGAGGACGCTGGCCAGGCAGGGCGCAGGCGCCGACGTGGTCTCGGAAGGCGAGTTGCGCCGCGCCCTGGCCGCCGGCGTCCCGGCCAGCAAGATCCTGTTTTCCGGCGTCGGCAAGACCGCGCGCGAGATGGACTTCGCGCTTTCGGCCGGCATTCTCTGCTTCAACGTCGAATCCGAGCCGGAGCTGGAATTGCTGTCGGCGCGTGCCGCGGCCCTCGGCAAGGTGGCGCCCATCTCGCTGCGCATCAATCCGGATGTCGATGCCAGGACCCACAAGAAGATCTCGACCGGCAAGGCCGAGAACAAGTTCGGCATTCCGTGGCAGCGCGCGCGGCAGGTCTATGCCCGCGCGGCTGAACTGCCCGGGATCAGGGTGGCCGGCATCGACACCCATATCGGCAGCCAGATCACCGAATTGCAGCCGTTCGACGATGCCTTCGCATTGCTGGTCGAACTGGTCGGGGCGCTGCGCGCCGACGGACATTCGATCGAGCATGTCGATCTCGGCGGCGGCCTCGGCATTCCCTACCGCGTCGACAACAGCCCGCCGCCCCTGCCCGACGCCTATGCCGAGATCGTCAGGAAGCACGTCACCAGTCTGGGCCTGAAAGTGATGTTCGAGCCCGGCCGCCTGATCGTCGGCAATGCCGGCATCCTGGTGTCTGAGGTCATCTATGTGAAGGAAGGCGACGCCAAGAACTTCCTCGTCGTCGACGCCGCCATGAACGACCTGATCCGGCCGACGCTCTATGACGCCTTCCACGACATCCGGCCGGTGGTGCAGCCGCCTGCCTCCACCCCGCGCATGAAGGTCGACGTCGTCGGCCCGGTCTGCGAGACCGGCGATTTCATCGGTCTCGACCGCGACCTGGCAAGATTGAAGGCAGGCGATCTGATCGCGGTTTCCACCGCCGGCGCCTATGGCGCGGTGCAGGCCGGCACCTACAACACCAGGCTCCTGGTGCCAGAGGTGCTGGTCGACGGCGACCGTTTTCATGTCGTGCGGCCGCGCCAGACCTATGAGGACCTGATCGGACTGGATTCGGTTCCCGACTGGCTGAAATAACCGAGGCGCGCGCCTTAAGGAGCTGGCCATGCTGGAAAAAAAGACGATCACGCGCGAGCGCATCGCCGCTGTCGAACCGCGCATCCGCCCCTATGTCCGCCATACGCCGGTGATGCGCGTCGACCTGGCGGATTTCGGCCGTCCCGCCTTTCCGGTCGATCTCAAGCTCGAATGCCTGCAGCATTCCGGCTCCTTCAAGGCGCGCGGCGCCTTCACCAACCTGCTCGAGCGCCAGGTGCCCGAGGCCGGCGTGGTCGCCGCGTCCGGCGGCAATCATGGCGCCGCCGTCGCTTATGCCGCCATGAAGCTCGGCCACAAGGCGACCATCTTCGTGCCGGAGGTCAGCCCGCCGGCGAAGCTCGCGCGCATTCGCGGCTACGGCGCCGAGTTGGTGGTCGTCGGCGCGCGTTATGCAGAGGCGCTCGCTGCCAGCGAGGATTTTGCGGCCAGGACCGGCGCCCTGCAGATCCATGCCTTCAACCAGGAGGAAACGCTGCTTGGCCAGGGCACGCTCGGCCTGGAGATCGAAGCCGACTTGCCCGAAATCGACACGCTGCTGGTCGCCGTGGGCGGCGGCGGCCTGATCGGCGGCATCGCCGCCTGGTTCTCGGGACGCATCCGCATCGTCGCCATCGAGCCCGAGGGGGCGCCGACGCTTTACCGCGCTTTGGAGGCCGGCCAGCCGGTCGATGCGCCCGCCGAAGGCATTGCCGCCGATTCGCTGGCGCCGAAGCGCGTCGGCGAAATGATGTTCCCGATCGCCGAGGCCTTCGTCGAACGCTCGATCCTGGTCAGCGACGACGACATCGTCGCGGCGCAGAAAGCGCTCTGGGACCGCGTGCGAATCATCGCCGAGCCCGGTGGCGCCGCGGCCTTCGCCGCCATGCTTTCCGGGCGCTATGTGCCGGCGGAGGGCGAGCGCGTGGCGATCCTCGTCTGCGGTTCCAACACGAATCCCGCCAATTTCTGATCATAACCCGGCCAAACCGCTTCACGTTTTTGGAACCCGCCTCGCCTTTGCCGTGTTTGCTGGTATCCTTCTGGTGATGACGTCCGGGCTATTGTGCCCGGGCAGGAAGGGCCGATGACCGAACGACCCATTTCCAGCGGCAAACGCGGCCTGGCCGGGCGCTTGGCGTTCAGCCGGTTGGCGACGCGGGCCTCGATGACCTTCGAGCGCGCCTGGCCGCTCGTGCTGCCGCTGCTGGTCGTCGCCAGCCTGTTTTTCAGCTTTTCGTGGTTCGGCCTTGTCCCGCGCCTGCCGGACTCGGCGCGTATCGGTCTTCTGATCCTGTTCGCGCTGGCGGCGGTCGCGGCGCTCTATCCGCTGCGTTTCTTCCGCATGCCCTCGGCCGCCGAGGTCGACAGGCGCATCGAGGCGGCGAACGAATTGCTGCACAGCCCGGTGCAGGTGCAGACCGACCGGCCAAGCGGCGCCGACAGCATCTTCTCGCAGGCGCTGTGGCGCGAGCACCAGAAGCGCATGGCCGAGCGGCTTTCGAGCCTCGGCGCCGACCGGCCGCGCACCGGCGTGCCGGACTATGACCGCTGGGGCCTGCGCGCCGTGGCGGGGCTGCTGTTCGTCACGGCTTTGGCCTTCTCCTTCGGACCCTTTGGCGGCAGGGTCAGCGACGCTTTTGTCGCCCGCGCCGGGCACGACGCCGTGCCGCCGCGCATCGACGCCTGGGTGACGCCGCCCGCCTATACCGGCAAGGCGCCGCTGTTCCTGACCGCCGATGCCAATCAGGCCGTCCAGACCTTTTCCGTTCCGCAAGGCAGCGACGTTTCGCTGCGCGTCACTGGCGGCTCGGGCGAGGAAACGCTGAGCTATGCCGATCAAGGCGGCAATGACCGCGCCATCGAGCCCGCGGCGCCCCCCGGAGCAGCCAAGGGGACCGCGCCCGCCGCCGCCAGCCAGACGGCGCCAAAGGTGCGACAGTTCTCCGGCAAGCTGAACACCAACGGCACGCTGACGCTGAAATCCGGCGAGGGCGATCTCGGCCATTGGGCCTTTGCCGTCATTCCCGACAAGCCGCCGACGATCCGCTTCGTCGGCGAGCCGAAGCGCGCGGTCAACGGCGCCATCGAGCTGAACTACCAGATCGACGACGACTACGGCGCCGCCTCCGCCAAGGCCGTTTTCGAGCCGTCGAACCCGCCGGCCGCCAACGCCCATCCGCTCTACGGCGCGCCCGACATGCCGCTGACGCTGCCGCGCCGCGGCGGCAAGGCGAACGCGGCCAAGACGACCAAGGACCTGACCGAGCATGTCTGGGCCGGCACCAACATCAAGCTGACGCTGAGCGTCACCGACGATGCCGGCCACACCGCGACCAGCGAAACCAAGACAATGGTGATGCCGGAGCGGCCTTTCGCCAATCCGCTCGCCCGCGCGGTGATCGAGCAGCGCCGGCTGCTGGCGCTCGACACCAATGCCAAGCCGCGCGTCCTCGACCTGATGGACGCGATCACGCTGCGTCCCGAGGACACGTTCGACAACATGTCGAACTATCTCGCCATCATGAGCGCGAGGAGCCGGCTGAAGCTCTCCGAGAGCGACGACCAGCTGCGCAACGTCGTGTCCTATCTGTGGGAGATCGCGCTCGGCATCGAGGAAGGCAATCTGTCGGCCGCCGAGCGGCGGCTGCGCCAGGCGCAGCAGGCGTTGCAGGATGCCATCAAGAACGGCGCCAGCGATCAGGAGATCGAGAAGGCGATGAAGGAACTGCGCGAGGCGATGAACCAGTTCCTGCAGGAATTCGCCCAGCGCGCGCAACAGAACCCGAACGCGCCGCAGATGCAGCAGAACGGCCGCGAGCTGCGCCAGAGCGATATCGACCGCATGATGGACCAGATCGAGAATCTGGCCAAATCGGGCGATCGCGACAAGGCCCAGCAGCTTCTCTCCGAGCTGCAGGACATGATGAACAACTTGCAGGCCGGCCGCCAGCAGCAGGGCGGCGAGCAGGACAGCGAGCTGCGGCAGCAGATGGACAAGCTCGGCGACATCATGCGCCGCCAGCAGGAAATGATGAACGACACATTCCGGCTGGACCAGATGCAGCGCGGGCAGCGCGGCGAAGGCGGCGAGCAACAGCAGCTTGGCGAGGACGGCGAACAGGGCCAGTTCGACGACCAGCAGCAGCGGCCCGGCCCCGGCCAGGACCGCGATCCGCTCGGACGTCCGAAAATGTCGCCGAAGGATTTGGCCGATGCGCTGAAGCAGCTGCAGGAGGGCCAGGGCCAGCTGCAGAGCGAGCTCGACCAGCTGAAGAAGGGACTCGAGGGCATGGGCATGGAGCCCAATGAGGGCTTCGGCGAGGCCGGCAAATCGATGGGCAATGCCGAACAATCGCTGGGCCAAGGCGACGGCGACCAGGCCGTCGGCCACCAGGGCCGCGCGCTGGAGGCGCTGCGCCGTGGCGCCAAGGACATGATGAAACAGATGCAGGCCATGCAGGGCGATCAGGGCGGCAGCGAACAGGGCGGCCGCCAGCAGGACGCCGACCGCGATCCGCTGGGGCGGCCGCGCGCCACCAACGGCCCCGATGACGGCACCTCGGTCAAGGTTCCCGACGAGATCGACGTGCAGCGCGCGCGCCAGATCCTCGACGCGATCCGCAAGCGGCTCGGCAATGCGCTCAGCCCCGATATCGAGCGCAGCTATCTCGAGCGGCTGCTGGAGCTGAAGTAAGCTCGCATACGCCTTCCGGATTTCCGCCACCTACGCCGAAACTTGGACCCGTCACCCGATCCTGCGCTTGTTCGACATCGCCAAAGGGGCGCGAATTCTATCGGCAAACTGCTGCAAATCGGACGCAGTTCCAGAATTCAAAGACCGGCCGCAACCGGTGCCTGCCGGGTCAGCATGAAGGCCTCGCGGATCGCATTCTCCATACCGTCGATCGCCTCGCCGGTCGCCAACGGATTGCGGTGCAGGACAACATTGGAGGAATCGATGTCGCCGAAACCGTCGGCGACCGTCAGTTCGCGGCAATCGTCCGGGATGTTGCTGCGCGAAATCGGCGCGATCGCCAGGCCGGAAGTGACGGCGAGCGTCAGGCCGCCATTGGTGTCGCTCGTATAAGCGACCCGGTAGTCGAGGCCGCGCTGCTGCAGCGACTTGATAGCGAAGTCGCGGCACCAGCCGTTGCGGCTGTAAAGCGCGATCGGCACCGGCCTTTCCTCATGCATGTGGTGCAGCGTCGACGTCACCCACACCGTGGGGTCGTGCATCAGCACCTCGCCGCCGGAAGAGCCCTCCCATTCGAACACCACCGCGAGATCGAGCTCGCCCGCCGCGAGCGCCCTTACCTGCGAATCAGAATGCGCGTAGCGCACCGTGACCTCGACGCGCGGATGGCGCTTGGCGAATTCGCCGAGTGCCCGCGACAGGATCGACCGGCCATATTCGGCCGGGATGCCGATGCGCACCAGCCCGCCGAGCGGCGGCGCCACCAGCGAGGCGGCCGTCTCGTCGAGCAGCGAGACGATCCGCCGCGCGTTCGAGATCAATTCGCTGCCGCGGCGCGTCAATGCCACGCCGCGCGAGCCGCGCTCGAACAGATCGTCGCCGACCATGTCCTCCAGCTTCTTCATCTGCATCGACACGGCCGATTGCGTGCGCCCGGCTTTCTCCGCCGCGCGGGTGAAATTGCCGGTTTCGGCCACCGCCACGAAGGTGCGCAGGAGGTCGCTGTCGAGCACGGGCTTCATCGAGTTCCGCCATAAGAAAATTTGATTGCTGGCATCATTCCAATTCGTTTGCAAGATGTCAAACACCGCAGGATAGTCGCCATACCCATTGGATATGCGACCGCGAAATCGGCCGCGGACCAATCGAAGAGTCCTCACTCGTACCCGCTGCCTGAAAATGGTAGCGGGTTCTTTTTACGAGCATGATGCCGAAAAGCGGGAACCGGTTTTCGGACAAGATCATGCTCAAACGACAACAGTTGGAGCAGGATGACGGTTCAGCGAAGCGTCATCCTGCTCTACGAGCAATTCCAGGAAAAGAGCCCAGCGGTTTTCCGTCCGGAATTGTGTGAATTGAATAACCAACGGCTCGCGGGGGGCCGACATTGATGCAGAACCGGATGGTGCTAGGCATTCTGAGCCTGTGCCTCGGCGTGCTGGTCTTTTCGCTGCAGGATCCGCTGGTGAAGGCGGTGTCGAGCGGCTATCCGGTGACCGAGGTGATGGCGATCCGCGCCATTGTCGCGCTGCCGATCCTGATCGTGCTCGTCCAGGCCGATGTCGGCCTGAAGGCGGTGCTGTCGAAGCGCTTCGGCATGCTGACGCTGCGCGCCTTCATCCAGTTCTCGTCCTACACGGTCTACTATCTGGCGATCGCCGCACTGCCGCTGGCCGACGCGGTGGCGCTCTATTTCATGGCGCCGCTGTTCATCATGGCGATGGCCGGTCCCTATCTCGGCGAGCGCGTCTCCTGGAAGACGCTGGCGACTGTGCTGATCGGCCTGGTCGGCGTGCTGGTGATGGTGCGTCCAGGCGCCGGCGTGTTCGACTGGGCGGCGCTGCTGTCGCTCGGCTCGGCCTTCCTCTACGGCTTTTCGCAGTTGATGGCGCGCCGCATCGGCGACACCGAATCGTCGACTGTGATGGCCTTCTACCAGAACGGCGCGTACCTCAGCGGCGCCGTTGCCGTCGCCGCCGTCTTTCATCTCGCCGGCATCACCCACGCGGCGCATCCGAGCATCGAATTCCTGGTGCGGCCATGGGTGTGGCCGACGATGCCGGATTTCCTCAAGATGGCCGCCTGCGGCTTCGTCGCTTCCGCCGGCATGATCCTGCTGTCGCAGGCCTACCGCATGGCGCCGGCCAACCGCGTCGCCACGTTCGAATACACCGGCATTCTCTGGTCGCCGCTGTGGGGTTTCCTGTTCTTCGCCGAGGTGCCGCGCGAAACGACCGTGCTGGGCGCGGCGCTGATCATCGGCGCCGGCCTGCTTGCGCTCAGCGGCGGGCGTCGGCGAAGGGCCGCGCCGGCGGCCGGCGCGGTCTCAAGCGAAGCAGCTTAATGCCTTGCCGACACGGGCGCGGATCTCGGCAAGCGTGAACGGCTTTTGCACGACATCGAGGATGATGCCGTTGAGTTCCTCGGCGCGCTCGCGCTGATCGGCATAGCCGGTCATCAGCACGATCCTCATCGTCGGGAATTCCCTCGCGGCCGCCGTGGCCATCTCGATGCCGTCCATTTCCGGCATGCGGATGTCGGACACCACCAGATCGTAGCCGCCACGGGCCCGCCGGATCATGTCCAGGCCCTGCGCACCGTCGGTGGCAATGGTGACATTGTGGCCGTCGCGCTCCAGGGCGCGGGCGGCGAGGGTGCGGACGGACTCATCGTCCTCGACGATCAGAAGCTTTGCCATGCCGAGATAGATGCCGCCGAAACGTTGACGTTTTCTGAAAATTCTAACGAACGGCGGCTTTTCGGAACGACTCCTGCGCCTCCTCAGGCGTCGCCCTTGACGACCCCGACAAACGGCAGTTCGCGGAAGGCATGGGCGACGTCCATGCCGTAGCCGACGACGAAATAGTCCGGGCAGTCGAAGCCGACATAGTCGGCGTTGAGCGAGGTCTGGCGGCGCATGCGCTTGTCGAGCAGCACGGCAATGGCGCAGCTCTTGGCGCCGCGCGAAAGCATCAGGTCGCGGGTGAAGGAAAGCGTCTTGCCGGATTCCAGTATGTCGTCGATCAACAGCACATCGCGGCCGGCGACCTCATTGTCGATGTCGCGCAGCACCCTGACCTCGCCGCTCGTGGTGCCGGCGCCGTAGCTGGAAATGAAGATGAACTCGACTTCCGGCGACAGGCCGACATCATGCATGGCGCGGATGAGATCGGCGGCGAAGACGAACGATCCCTTGAGGATCGAGATCACCAGCAGGTCGTGATAGTCGCGCCCGGCGATTTCCTTGGCGAGTTCGAGATTGCGGCGCGCGATCGCCGACGCCGAAAACAGGACCTCAATGTCCTTGCCACGCACAACTGGCATAGTTTTTCCTTCAAAAATCGGCGTACGTGAGCACCGGCCTACGCCGGCCGTAGCCTCAATTTAACTGCTACGCCACTCCTAAGTACTTCGGCCGGCGAAGGCCGGACGCGCAGGAAGCCGCTATTTGCAGGCCGGCCTCACCTGAATATCGACCCGTCTAGCCTGCGAAGATGACTGCGACGGTTCTTACGCCGTCTTTAGGCACATCGAAGCGGCTGGAAAAGCCGAATCTTTCGCCGGGCGCCAGCGAGCGGTTAGATGTCCCCAGCCTGTAGCGGATGATGTTGGAATTGTTGTCGGTGACGCGGATTTCGAGCGGCGGCAGCGTTTGCGACCTCGTCCCGTCATTGGCCGCCTCGCCATCCACGAACAGCACCGGCTTCAAGCCCGATTCATCGATGCGCGACGTTAAGCCGGAAATGGTGAGCGCGCTCGCCGGCGCCGCGGCCGCCCAAAAGGGGCTTTGCCGGACCAGCGCATGACCGCCCGACACCCAGAAGGAGATCAGCGCTATGCCGACGCCGGCGATCCAGAACATCGGGCCGCCGCGCGAGGATCGCGACGGCACGGCTTCCGGTTTGCGCAGCATGCCCATGCCTTCGATCGAAGGCGTCGGAGGGATCTGCGGCGGGGGCGCCGACGGCGCCGCGGCAAATCGCGGCAGCACCACATAATCGGCATCGACGATATCGGCTGCATCGAACATGACGCGCTCCGGCGCGGCATTTGTTGCCGTGCCGGTCATGATTTCGCCGGAAACAGGGCGCGCGGTTCTCTCGTCAGCCATTACGGCACCAGTGCAGTCTTCGTTTCTTTTGCGTAAACGGAATTGGTTAACGCTTCCCCACCGGAATGGCTTTGATGCGCGCTGAACATTGCAAAATTAACCGCCGGTTAACCATGCCGGCCGATGGTCGGTTAAAGTAGATTGTGGCGCGTCGCCGCCGAAAGTTTCAGGTCGCCGAACGTGATCCGCTTCGAAAATGTCGGCCTCCGCTATGGCATGGGTCCGGAGATCCTCCGCGACATCTCCCTGCACATTCCGGAGCGCTCCTTTCAGTTCCTGAGCGGCCCCTCGGGTGCCGGCAAGACGACCTTGCTGCGCCTTTTATTCATGTCGCTGAAGCCGACGCGCGGCCTGATCACCATCTTCGGCAAGGACCGCTCGCGCATCTCGCGCGGCGAACTGCCGCTGCTGCGCCGCCGCATCGGCGTGGTGTTCCAGGATTTCCGCCTGCTCGACCACATGACCACCTACGAGAATGTCGCGCTGCCGTTGCGCGTGCGCGGGCGCGAGGAAGCGAGCTATCGTACCGACGTGACCGAGCTTCTGAAATGGGTCGGCCTCGGCGACCGCATGCATGTCCTGCCGCCGGTGCTTTCGGGCGGCGAGAAGCAGCGCGCCGCGATTGCCCGGGCCTTGATCGAGCAGCCGGAGATCCTGCTTGCCGACGAGCCTACCGGCAACGTCGATCCGCCGCTGGCGCGCCGGCTGCTCAGGCTGTTCATCGAGCTCAACCGGCTGGGCACAGCCGTGGTCATCGCCACCCACGACCTCGGCCTGATGGAGCAGGTCGATGCGCGCCGCATGATTCTGGCCGGCGGAAGGCTGGACGTCTATGACTGACTTTCCGGCCGATCACCTGCACGATGAAGCCGACGCCGAGGCGTCGGTGACGGTCCGGCGTGTGCAGCGCAAGACGGCGCCGATCGTGCCGGCGCAGAACATCGCCGGGCGGGCACTGGTGCTGGTCATCGCCATCATGACCTTCCTGTCCTGCCTCACCTTCGGCGCGGTGACGCTGGTGCGCGATACCGCCTCCGTCTGGGAGAACCAGATCTCGCGCGAGGCGACGATCCAGATCAAGCCGGCCGACGGCCTCGACATGGAGGCTGCCCTTGCGCAGGCCTCGCAGATCGCCGGCGAGTTCCCCGGCGTGAAGGGCACCAAGATCATCGACCGCGAGGCGACGGCGCGCCTTCTGGAGCCATGGCTGGGCAGCGGCCTCAACATCGATGAACTGCCGGTGCCGCGCCTTATCATCGTCACCATCGACGAGGTCAGCCCGCCGGACTTTGCCGCCATGCGCGCCGCCATCACACCCAAGATCCCGACCGCCGCGCTCGACGATCATCGTACCTGGGTCGACCGTCTGGTTGCCATGGCGCACACGACGGTGACGATCGGCATCGCCGTGCTGGTGCTGATGCTTTCGGCGACCGTGCTGACGGTGGTGTTCGCCACACGCGGCGCCATGGCCGGCAACGGCCATATCATCGAGGTGCTGCATTTCGTCGGCGCCGAGGCGCGCTTCATCGCGCGCGAATTCCGCTGGCACTTCCTGGTCACCGGCATGAAGGGCGCGGCTGCCGGCGGCGCTCTGGCGATCGCCGTCTTCATCGTCTTTTCCTGGTGGTCGTCGCGCAACATGGCCACGCCCCAGGCCGACCAGGCCACCGCTTTGTTCGGCAATTTCGCCATCGGTTCCGCCGGCTATTTCGGCGTCGGCCTGATGGTGCTGGTGATCGGCGCGCTGACAGCGGCGACCTCGCACGCGACCGTCGTCACCTATCTCAGCGACATCGACGTTCGCCAACCGGATGCGGGCTGACCCATGAGCTCAGACCGAAAATCGGCGCAAAGCGTTGTATCCAAACAGGACAACGATCACAGATGAGACACTTGCCGTAACGCAATGTGCGCCGTGTTACCTATCAAAGGCCGCATTTCGGAGTTAACCATGGGATGCTTTCGGGATTAACCTGGGGATGATGGAAGCGCGGGAGTCGATCGGGACAACTGGACGGATGCCGGTGGTGCATGCCCGCGCCGCTGCTTCCGCCACGTCGGGCCGTTTGAGGTTTGCCCTGCGCGTCTGCGGTTTCATCATTCTCGCCGCGCTGGTGCTTTTTGCCGGCGGCTTCGGCTGGTTCGCCGACAAGGTCAGCCATATGACCACCCCGCTCAACCCGGCCAGGGCCGACGCCATCATCGTGCTCACCGGCGGCCAGTCGCGGCTCGACGCGGCGATGGACCTGCTAGCCTCCGGCAAAGGCGAACGCCTGCTGATCAGCGGCGTCCATCCATCGGCCACCAAGCGCCAGTTGCAGGCGGCAATGGGCGGCGACAAGCAGCTCTTCTCCTGCTGCGTCGATATCGACCGCGCTGCGCTCGACACCATCGGCAATGCCGAGGAAAGCGCCAAATGGGTGGAGAACCACGCCTATGGCAGCATCATCATCGTCACCAACAATTACCACATGCCGCGCAGCCTGCTCGAAATGAGCCGGCTGCTGCATGGCGCGCGCCTCGAGCCCTATCCGGTGGTCAACACCAATCTCGGCAATGGCGGCTGGCTGACCAAGCCGGAAGCACTGCGCGTGCTGCTGACCGAATACAGCAAATATGTGCTGTCGCTGGCGCGCGGCTTCCTGCCGCTCCGCGCGGCGCCCGAGAGCGTCACGCTGGCGGAAGCATCGACTTTGGCGAAGAACTAAACCTTAGCCGCCGCATTCTCGCGCAGGCGCGCAATCTCCTGCTCCAGGCGTGCGATGCGCCGGTCGCGCTCGGCCAGCGCCGCCGCGACATCCGCCGCCTCGAAGCGCTGCGGGATGTGCTGCGGGCAATTGGCATCCCAGGCCGTGATCGTGAACAGGATCGCCTGCTCCGGCCGCGCCTTGTAATCCGGCGGCATCAGCCTCGCCGTCAGCTCCGGGTCATTTTCGACGACACCCGCCCTGCCCCAGATCTTGATGCGCTGCCTGAGCATGTAGTCGATCAGGAACAGGAAAGCCTGGTCGTTGTCCTCGAGATTGCCCTGGGTGATGAACTGCCGGTTGCCGGAAAAATCGGCAAAGCCGATCCTGTGCTCGTCGAGCACCTTGAGGAAGCCGGCAGGCCCGCCGCGATGCTGGATGTAGGGCTGACCTTCGGCGTTTGCCGTCGCCAGGAACACGCTGGTCTGCGCTTCGATGAAGGCGGCGAGGTCGGCAGTGATCGTCGCCCGCCAGCCGCCGCGCTGCTCGACGCGCGCATAGGAGTCGCGCGACCCCTTGCGGGACTGGATGGCCTTGACGGTCGGCGTGAAGGCGACGTCGCTGGTGAATTCATTCATGCTGGCGCTCCTCGGACAGGATCGCACATCAATTAGCCACTTTCGAAAATCGGATGTAGAGGGCATATTCGCAATCTATCTTTCCAGATTTCGGAAGAATAATGGATCGCCTCGACGCCATGTCGCTGTTCGTCACCACGGTTGAGGCCGGCAGCCTATCCGCTGCGGCACGCCGCGCCGGCGTGCCGCTGCCGACCGTCAGCCGCAAGCTCTCCGAACTGGAGAAGCACTTAGGGACGCGCCTGCTCAACCGCTCGACGCGGCGGCTGACGCTGACCGATCCCGGCCAGTCCTATCTCATCGCATGCCGACGCATTCTCGACGAGGTGAGCGAGGCCGAGCGCTCTGCCGCCGGCGAATACCTCAACCCAACCGGTGAGTTGGCCATCACCGCGCCGGTCGTCTTCGGCCGCTTGCATGTGCTGCCGGTAATCACCGGCTTTCTAGCCGTCTATCCGCAAGTGGATGTCCGCCTGACCTTGTCGGACCGGATCACCCAACTGGCCGAGGAGCATATCGATCTGGCGGTGCGCATCAGCGAGCTGCCGGATTCCGCCATGGTTGCAATCCGCGTCGGCTCGATCCGCCGTATCGTCTGCGCAAGCCCCGCCTATCTCGCCCTACATGGCACGCCGGAGAAACCATCTGAGCTCGCGGGCCGCAACTGCGTCACCTTCGAAGGTCTCTCCGCGCCCGCGACCTGGACTTTCGGCACGGGCAAGACGGAGATCGTGGTGCCGGTGCGCTCGCGTCTGCAGGTCAACACCGCGGAAGCAGCCCTCGATGCCGCGATTGCAGGCTTGGGCTTGACCAGGGTTCTGTCCTACCAGGCCGACGCTGCCGTGCGCGCCGGCGCGCTGCGGGTGGTGCTGGAGCCGTTCGAGCCGCCGCCCTGGCCGGTCAGCCTCGTTCATGCCGGCCAGGGCCGGCTGCCGGTGAAGCTGCGCGCCTTCCTCGATTTCGCCGCGCCGCGCCTGAAGGAGCGGCTGGCTAGGTCACTCTAGCGGCATTCATTCGACATAGTGGCGTTTCCTTTTTGCCGCCGCTTGGTGTAACCAACGCACACTTTCTCACGGGCCCCTTGCATGCTCATCATCCGCTCGCTGGCGTTCAACCTCGTCTTCTATCTCAACCTGATCGTCCAGATGGTCTTCTGGACGCCCTATTATTTCCTGTCGCCGCGCCACCGCGCCTGGTTCGTGCCGAAATTCTGGTCGCGCACCTCGATGTGGCTCTATGACAAGATCGCCGCGACGACGAGTGAGATCACGGGGGTCGAGAACCTGCCCGAAGGCTCCTTCATCCTGGCGCCGAAGCACCAGTCCTTCTGGGACGCGATCGCCTTCTTCCCCCATCTCGACGATGCCCTCTACATCCTAAAGCGCGAGCTGACCTGGATCCCCTTCTTCGGCTGGTACATCATGAAGATGCGCATGATCCCGGTCGATCGGGGCAGCCGCTCGAAGGCGCTGAAGGCGGTCGTTGCCGCCACCAGGCAGGAAATGGATCGCAATCCGCGCCAGCTCATCATCTACCCCGAAGGCACGCGCCGCCCGCCGGGTGCCGAGCCGTCCTACAAATACGGCATTGTCGAGATCTATTCGCAACTGGGCGTGCCGGTGGTGCCGGTCGCCCATGTCGCCGGCCTCTACTGGCCGCGCCGCAAGTTCCTGCGCTATCCCGGCACCATCAAGGCCCGCTTCCTGCCGCCGATCCCGCCCGGTCTCGGCAAGGACGAATTCATGCAGCGGCTGATCGGCGAGACCGAAGCCGCCTGCGACCAGATGCTCGTCGAGGCGGCGCAAGCGCCGAACCCGCCGCCCATGCCGCCGACGGCGCTGAAGCGGCTGGCGGAGCTCGGCGCGACCGCGAAGACCTGATCGGCTACCGCAACGCCGTCAGCGCAGTCGTCAGCACGAGCGTGGCGGCAAACGCCAGATTGATGATCCGCGAGGCCAGCGGATGGCGCAGGAAGCGCGCGAAAGCCGTTCCGGCAAGCAGCCACGCCACATGGATCGCGACGATCATCGCGGCGAGCACCATTAGCCTGGTGGAAAGGCCGAGCGTATCGGCCCGCGACGCTGCGCCGGCGAACACGGCGCCGATCGCCACATAGGCTTTCGGATTGGCGATGGCGAGCATGAAGCCGCCGAGAAAATCAGGTTTCGTCGCCATGCTGCCGCGCTCGGCCAATGGCGGCGCGGTCGCGATTCTGAAAGCGAGATAAAGGATGTAGGCCGCCGAGGCGGTCGCCAGCACCGGCGCCAGAACCGGCAGCGAGGTCAGCATGCCCAAAATCCCGGCCGCCACCGCCAGAAGCACGGCGATCGTGCCGAGCGCCACGCCAGACGTGTAAGCCAGGGAAGGGCGCAGGCCGAACGCCGCGCCAATGGCGGTGACGCTGATCGTCGCCGGTCCCGGACTGCCCATGACGACCGTCGCGGCCACGATAAGCGCCAGCACTTGCTGCCAGGGCTGCGCTTCGCCCAAGATGCCGTCGGCCATGCCGTACCTCCTCCTGCCGCGATGCGACAGGATTTACGAGGGATCGTCATGGCCGTCTTGGACGATCGTGCGAATGCTATGAGCTGGCGCGGTCCAGCGCCCCGATATCGTCGGCTGAAAGCTTGAGCGACGCGGCGCGGATCAGACTGTCCATCTGGGCGGGCGTCGTGGCGCTGGCGATCGGCGCGGTGACGCCCGGTCGCGCGATGATCCAGGCCAGCGCCACTTCCGCCTGCTTGGCCGAATGGCGCTCGGCCACGGCATCGAGGGCGGAAAGGATGCGCATGCCGCGCTCGTTGAGGTAGCCGGCAACGCCCTCGCCGCGCGCGCTTTTCCCGAGATCGGCCTTGCCGCGGTATTTGCCGCTCAAAAATCCTTTGGCCAGGCCGAAATAGGTGATGACGCCGATATCCTCTGCCTTGCAGAGGTCGAGCAGCGGTCCGTCGAGCGACGAGCGGTCGTACAAATTGTATTCAGGCTGCAGCACCTCGTAGCGCGGCAGGCTGCGCAGGCTGGCGACGTCGAGCGCCGCGCGCAACTGCCCGGCATCGAGATTGGAACAGCCGGCATAGCGGATCTTGCCCTTTTCGAGCAGGCGCTGATAGGCGCCGAGCGTTTCCTCGTAAGGCGTCGCCGGATCCGGCCAATGCGACAGATAGAGGTCGATGACATCGACCTGAAGCCGCTTCAGCGAAGCGTCGACCGCCTTTTCGATATAGGCGGCGGAGAGGTCCTTCTTGCCTTGCCCCATGTCGGAGCCGACCTTGGTGATGACGACGACATGATCGCGGTTGCCGCGGCTTTTCATCCAGTTGCCGATGATGGTTTCCGATTCGCCGCCCTTGTTGCCCGGAACCCAGCGCGAATAGGCATCGGCCGTATCGACGGCATTCAGGCCGGCGCCCACGAACCGGTCGAGCAGGTCGAAGGAGGTCTTCTCGTCGGCGGTCCAGCCGAAGACGTTGCCGCCCAGGACCAGCGGCGCGATGGAAAGGTCGGTGCGACCGAGACGGCGTTTCTGCAAGACTGATCTCCGTGATGCTGGAAAGGGCTTGATGCCTAGGGATGGGGTTGCCGCTAAGCTAGGCCGTGCCCGGCGGAGGTCAAAGGCATGGTTTTGCTTTTTGATCGGACCAGGGCAATTCCAGCAAAAGTGCGCAGCGGTTGGGCTCGGCGGTTTTGCCGTAGCCTTGCACCCGGAATTGCGTAAAAACAAAGAGATAGAGCCCATTGAAGGCGAAATTATTTTCGCCGGAAATGCTCTTCACGAAGGCGCGATCTGGCGGCCCACCTCCTCCAGCCAGTGATCGCGGATGCCGAGCGCCTTGAGATGCTCGAGCGTGCTCAAGACATAGTCCTCGTTCCGGCCGGACTGGCCGACGGCGCCGCGAACGACCTCTGCGGCGTGATCGGCATCGAGCCCGCCGGCATATTGCTCATGCTGCCGGTCGACGGTGTAGGCGACCGCCTCGACCGAACCGCCGCCATCCAGCCGGACATCGAGCATGCGTTCGAGATAGACGCTGGTCACCAGCTCACGTTCGCGCAGGTAGGAAAGCACCTCGTCGCGCAAATTGCCGGGAACACGGTATGCCAGGCCGATGCAGGAGCCGCCCCGGTCGAGGCCGAGCACCAGGCCCGGCCGGGTGCGTGTGCCGCGATGCACGAAGGAATAGACGCAAAGCGAGCGGCGATAGCCGTAAAGCCGGGCGCGGCGCGTCTCGACATGGGCAAATCCGGGCCGCCAGATCAGCGACCCATAGCCAAAAACCCAAAAATCGCCCATATCGCCAAGCCTGATCGCATTCGAGTGAACGACACCGCACCGCCAAGGTGCTTCTTCTGTCCCCCGCTTGTTTGCGTGAGAGTGAAAGCCCGCTCGCTGGATGAGGGGTTAACGAGAGCCGCAGCATGACGTCAAGTGACGAGCGATCGCCCAAACCTCGCCGCCGGCTGTTCTGGCTTGCCGCGTTCATCCTCGTGCTGTTCGCCATTTACAGCGGCGGCTGGTTCTATCTCGCCGACAGGCTCAAAACCGAGGCCGACCAGGCGGTGGCGAGGCTGGGCAGCAATGGGATCGCCGCCGGTTGCGCCAACCTCGCCGTCACCGGCTATCCGATGAGCTTCATGGTCTCCTGCGACAACATCGCCTATGAGGACGACGCCCGGAAGGTCGCCGCCTCCACCGGAAGCTTCAATGCCGTCGCCGGGATCACCGGACCCTTGTCGCCGGTCGCCGATCTGCGCGGGCCGCTGCGGACGATGGCGCCCGGCATGCCGCCGCTCTGGATCGACTGGGACCAGTTGCAGGCCAATGTCAAAGTGTGGTGGCCGCTGCCACGGAGCGTTTCCCTGAAGGCTGAAGGCTTGAACGGTCAGACCGATCCGCAGGACGACACAGACCCGATGCAGTTGTTCAGCGCCGGCAAAGCGGCCGGCCAGTTGCAGCCGGCCGGCCAGGACATCAACTATGTCGGCAGCTTCGGCGATCTGGAGATCAATGCGGATGCCATCGACGGACGCGTGCTGCCGGCGTTGGACGGCAGTGGTGACGTAATGCTGAAGAACGGCGTGGCGCTGATCGCCGCGCCGCCGAAAAGCCTGCGCGGCCAGTCGATCGACATCGCCAAGCTCGACCTGTCGTCGGGAACCGCGCGCATCACCGTCTCCGGGCCGGTCTCCGTCGACGCGGAAGGGCTGGTCAACGCAAGCCTGACGATCAAGCTCAAGGACCCCAAGGCGGTGGCGGCCATCCTTGGCGGTGCCATGCCGGAGCACAAAAGCGAAATCGACCAGGGCTTTGCCGCCATTGCCATGCTCGGCAAGGAACCGTCCTTGCCGCTCAAGATCGTCAAGGGCAAGGCCTCGCTGGGCTTCATCCCGCTCGGCAAGATCAAGCCGTTAGAGTAGCGCAGCGATGGCGCGGCCGGTCAGACTGCTCAGCGTCGGCGCCTTCACCCTCGACACGATCCTTCGCGTCGAGGCGCTGCCCGCGCATCAAGGCAAGTTCATCGCCAGCGACGGTGTCCAGATCGCCTCCGGCATGGCGACGAGCGCCGCCTGCGCCGCGCGGCGCCTCGGCGCCGAGGTCTCGCTATGGGCCAGCGCGGGCGACGATCCGGTCGGCGACCAGCTGATCGCCGATATTCAAGCCGAAGGCGTCGACTGCAGCCTCGTCCGCCGCATCGCCGGCGCGCGTTCGGCGCTGGCCGCGATCCTGGTGGATGCGCATGGCGAGCGCGTCATCGTCCCCTTCTACGACAAAAAGGCGCAAGCCGATCCCGAGGCGCTGCCGCTCGCCGACCTTTCCGCCTTCGACGCCGTGCTGGTGGATGTCCGCTGGCCGGGCGCCGCGGCGCTTGCTCTGAGCGCGGCCAGATCGATCGGCCGCCCGGCGATCCTGGATGCCGACACCGCGCCCGTCGAGGTGCTGGAGCGGCTGCTGCCCTTGGCCTCGCACATCGTCGCCTCGGAGCCGGCGGCGCGCATCGTCTGCGGCCACGCGCTCGACCCCGAAAGCGCCTGCGCCGACCTTGCCTCGCGCACCGATGCCTTCGTCGCGGTGACCTGCGGCGCGGCAGGCACATGGTGGCATGACCGGGCGACCGGGCGCGTGCGCCATGTCGAGGCGCCGAAGGTCAAGGCTGTCGACACGCTCGCCGCCGGCGACGTCTTCCATGGCGCCTTCGCCGTCGGCCTCGCCGAGGCCATGCCCATGGAAGAGGCCCTGCGCTTCGCCAGCGCCGCCGCCGCGCTCAAATGCCTGCGCTTCGGCGGCCGCCTCGGCGCGCCGGATCGGGCCGAGACGCTGGCCATGATGGCGGCGCACTGGCCGCCAGCCCGAGAAGGCAAAGGGAGCTGAGATTCAGGTCAGGCCGAGTCGAAAATGGTGGGTCCCGAGAACCGAAGCGGAGCGTACTTGAAGTACGTGAGCGCCGGAAGCGCAGGGAGCTGCCATTTGCAGGCCGGCCTCACCTGAACATCAGTTCCCTTTGGGATGCTCGACGGCCTGCCGACCGAAGTCCGGCACATCGATGTCTTGTCCGGCCTCGATGATCGAGCGGCGGACGGCGCGGGTGCGGGTGAAGAGATCGAAGAGCTTTTCGCCGTCGCCCCAGCGGATCGCCCGCTGCAGCGACGCCAGATCCTCCGAGAAACGCGCCAGCATCTCCAGAATGGCATCCTTGTTATGCAGGCAAACATCGCGCCACATGGTGGGATCGGAGGCTGCAAGACGCGTGAAGTCGCGAAAGCCGGAGGCGGAATATTTGATGACTTCGCTCTTGGTCACCGCTTCCAAATCGTCCGCCGTGCCGACGATGTTGTAGGCGATGATATGCGGCAGATGCGAAACGATCGCGAGCGTCATGTCGTGATGCTGCGGGTCCATCGTGTCGATGTTGGAGCCACAGCGCCGCCAGAATTCCGAAAGCTTCTCGAGCGCCGCGGGATCGGTGCCCGGCAACGGCGTGAAGATGCACCAGCGGTTCTCGAAGAGATCGGCGAAGCCGGCATCGGGTCCGGACTTTTCCGTGCCGGCCAGCGGATGTCCGGGGATGAAGTGCACGCCTTCCGGCACATGCGGCTGCATTTGCGTAATGACCGAGGCCTTGGTCGAACCGACATCGGTAAGGATGGCGCCTTTCTTCAGCGCCGGCGCGATCTCGGCCGCGACCTCGCCGGACGAGCCGACCGGCACCGAGACGATGACGAGGTCGGCGTCACGCACCGCTTCGCTGGCATCCGTCGTGTAGGAATCGCCAAGACTTAGCTCCTCGGCGCGCTTCAGCGTCGATGCGCTGCGCGTCGCGATGGCGATATGGCGCGCCAGGCCCTCGCGGCGGATGACGCGGGCGAGCGACGAGCCGATCAGGCCGATGCCGACCAGCGCTATTTTCTCGAACATCGGTGATGCCATGGTGTTCTAGCTTTTCAGGAAGGTCTTGAGCGCGTCGATGACGCCGCGATTGGCCTCTTCTGTGCCGATGCTCATGCGCAGCGCATTGGGAAAGCCGTAGCCGGTCACGCGGCGCAGGATGTAACCGCGCGCACTGAGATAATCGTCCGCCGCCGCCGCCGAATGCTTCTTGCCGTCGGGAAAATGGATCAGCACGAAATTGCCGACGCTGGGCGTGACGCGCAGGCCGAGCCCGGTCAGCTCCGCGCTGAGCCAGGCCAGCCATTTCTCGTTATGCGTCGCGCTGCGCTCGATATGGGCGCGGTCGCGGATCGCGGCGATGCCGGCCTCGATCGCGGTGGCATTGACGTTGAACGGGCCGCGGATGCGGTTGATTGCATCGACGATATGCGCCGGGCCGTACATCCAGCCGATGCGCGCGCCGCCAAGACCGAGCTTGGAGAAGGTGCGGGTCATCACCACGTTCTCGGAGCTGCCCGCCAGCTCGATGCCGGCTTCATAGTCGTTGCGCCGCACATATTCGGCATAGGCCGCGTCGAGCACCAGCAGCACATCCTTCGGCAATGCCGCGTGCAGCCGGCGCACTTCCTGGAACGGCACATAGGTGCCGGTCGGATTGTTCGGATTGGCGAGGAACACGATCCGCGTCGCCGGCGTCACCGCGGCCAAAATCGCATCGATGTCGGCGCGCTCGTCGGTTTCCTTGACCGCCACCGGCTTGGCGCCTGCCGCCTGGATGTAGATCTTGTAGACCATGAAGGCGTGCTCGGTGAACACGGCCTCGTCGCCCGGCGCGAGATAGGTCTGCGCCAGGAGCCCGAGGATCTCGTCGGAGCCGTTGGAGCAGATGATGTTTGCCGGGTTCAGCCCATGCACTTCGGCGATCGCCTCGCGCAGCCGGCGGGCGGTGCCATCGGGATAGACGTCGAGCTTCGCCGCCACTTCGCGCGCGGCCTCGATCGCCTTCGGCGAGGGCCCGAGCGGATTTTCGTTCGACGACAGCTTGTAGACTTTCGTCACGCCGGCGGGCGCGGTGCTTTTTCCCGGCACATAGGCCTCGATGTCCATGATGCCCGCGCGGGGCGTCGGACGGGGCTGATCCTGCTTCATGTCGCAAATCCATCGAGAAGGCCTTCAAGGCCGCAGCGGAAATACAGGCCACGGGCTGGAATGTCGAGTGCCGGCGCCTGGTGCATGCGGACCGCCCGCGAGGATCAGGCCTTGAAATCACACCGCGTCTCAGGAGCCAGTCATGACTTCGTCGAATCGACGAGGGCGCGGAACCCCTCCAACTCCTCTTCGGCAATGGCCGCGATCTCGGCCTTGCCGGGGTAGCTGCCGCCGTCGACCTCCTTGCGGAAGGCGGTGAGCGCGTCGATCCGGGCGTCGCGTACCTGCTGGTGCAACGCGGCCAGCTTGCCCCAGGCCCGCGCGTGGCGAGGGAGGCGGGTCGACTCACCGCAGATGTCCGACGTGAACAGGAAGATGACGTCCGGCTCGGCGCCCGAGCCGAGCGACACGGTCACCAGCGAGGTGCGGCGGTGGATTTCCGCCATCAACGCCGCCGGTATGATCTCGCACTCGACCGCGAAGGCGCCGGCATCCTCCAGTCGCCGGAACTGGTCCCAGAGTTCGACCGCCTCGGCCGCAGTCTTGCCGACCGCCCGGATGCCGCCGACCCAGGTCGATTTGCGCGGCACGAAACCGAGATGGCCCATGACCGGTATCCGTTCATTGGCCAGCATGCGGACCGTGTCGAAGCCGCGTCCGGTGATGACGGCGTCCGCGCCGGAGGTGATTGCCGAAAAAGCGGTGCGCAGGATCTCGTCGCCGGTCACCGCGTCGGCGAAGCCGAGCGCGGCCGTTACGAAGACGCGGCGCGACCCCTCGCGGACGCGGGCCACATTGGCCGCCCGGCAGACGACCATCTCGATGCCGGCCGCCTCGGCCGCGGCGGCCTCGTCCGCCGTCTCGGCGGTCACCTGGGCGACGCGCCGGCCGGCCTGCCGCAATGCGCGCAGGCCGGCCACCGTGATGCTCCGCTCGACCTCGCGGCCGCCGAAATCGAAGATCTTCGGCACGCTCAGCCCTTGAGTTTCTTGGCGTAGTAGTCGGGCGCGACAACGCCGGGCTTGGAGAACCAGGCCGGAACGTCGACACCGGAATAGAGCAGGATGTTGCCCCAGGGGTCGAAGGCGCCGGTGCGCACGATCACCTTGGCCTTGGCGGCCATCTCGCCGAGAATGGCCTCGTGCTTGACGCTTTCATGGTCGGCGTCCGGGAACAGGCGCTTCACCTTCGCGAGCAGCGGCGCGTTGTGCACGGGCAGCGTGTCGGCATAGGCGACGCGTTCGGCGATCAGGTTGGCCGCGATTGGCGTCAGCACGGTCTCGAGATCGGGAACGTCGGGCGTGATGGCGAGGTCGATGCGCCATGCGCTCGACGGAATGGGAAAACCCGCGTCGCAGACGATCATCAGGTCGCCATGCCCCATGGAGGCGATGGCATGAGCGAGTTCGGCGTTAAGCAGTCGGTTGCGGTTCACGGTTGCTCCTTCCATACGGTTTTCATGGCTTCGGCATAAAGCGCGTCGGCCTGGTCGCGCTGGGGCAGACCGGGAATGACGCCGAGCCTGGTGCAGGCGATCGCGCCGCAGGCGACGCCGAAACGCACGGCGTCGACGATGCCGCGGCCTTCGGCAAGCGCCATGGCGAAGCCCGAATTGAAGGCATCGCCCGCGCCGGTCGTGTCGGTGACCTCCACCGGCACCGCCGGCACCATGACGTCGATCTCGTCGGTCAGGATCAGCGCGCCGCTGCGGCCGAGTGTGACGACGACGTTGCGCACGCCGCGCCGCCGCAATTCCCGGGCGAGTTCGCGCGAGGACCTGGGGTCGTCGGCGGGCAGGCCGAGCAGGATGCGCAGTTCGCTTTCATTCGGGGTGAGGTAATCGACCCAGGCGAAGATCGTGTCCGGCAGCTGGCGCGCCGGAGCCGGGTTGAGGATCGTCCTTGCGCCATGCTTGCGGCCAAGCTCCATCGCCCGCGTGGCGGCGGCCGTCGGCACCTCCAGCACGGTCATGACGACATCGCTTTCGGCGATGCGCGCCTCGGCCGTGTCGACCGTGGCCGCGTCCATCAACTCGTTGGCGCCCATGTCGAGGATGATGAAGTTCTCGCCCTTGTCGTTGAGGATGATGAAGCCGACGCCGGTCGCCCGCTCCGTCCGCGTGCTCACAAGGCCGGTGTCGACGCCTTCGATTGCATAGAGATCGGTGGCGATGCTGGCGAGCTTGTCGGTGCCGAGGATGGCGAGCAGCGACGACGACGCGCCCAGACGCGCGGTTGCGACGGCCTGGTTGGACCCCTTGCCGCCCGGACCCATGTCGAAATCGGTGCCGAGCATGGTTTCGCCGAAAATGGGCAGCTTGGGCGCCCGCATGGTCAGCCCGACCGCGAAGCTGCCGACGATGGTTATCTTTGGCTTGGTCATCCGCATTCCCGTCTCACGATGTCATGGCGCATGCTAGGATCGCCGTCTCGGTGATAGCCTGGCCGGTGAGTTCGCCCGACAGGCGGCCGTCGCGCAGCACAAGCACTCGTTCGGCATTCATGATCAACTCCGGTATCTCCGAAGAGATCATGACGATCGCCATGCCTTCGCCGGCGATGCCGCGCAGGATCGAGTAGATTTCCGCCTTGGCGCCGACATCGATGCCGCGTGTCGGCTCGTGCAGCACCAGCACGCGCGGATTGGTGACGAGGCTGCGGCCGAGGATGATCTTCTGCTGGTTGCCGCCCGAAAGCGTTCCCAGTTTCTGGCCGAGATGTGAAATCCGCGCATCGAGCCGCGCGACCTGGGCGCGGGCCTCGCGTTTCACCGCGCCGCGCCGCACGAAGCCGGCTAGCGAAAAGCGCGGCAGCGAGGCGGAGACGACATTGTCGGCCACGCTCATCTGCAGAAGGCCGCCGGAACCGCGCCGGTCGGCCGGAACGAAGGACATGCCGAGGCGGATCGCGGCAAGTGGATCGGCGCCGCGCAGTTCCTTGCCGTCGATGGTGACCTTGCCGCGCCGGGCGCAGAGCCCGAAAAGCGCGTCGCCAAGTCCGTCCTTGCCGGAATCGGGAAGTCCGCCGATGCCGAGGATCTCGCCGGCGCGCACGCTGAAGCTGACGTCCTCCAGCCCCGCCGCCTCGAGCTTCTCGACTGTTAGCACGGTGTCCTCGTCTTCAAGCCTGGGTTCGACCTGAAGCGACCATTGCATGGCGGCGTCGAGGTCGCGACCGACCATGGCCCGGATGAGCTGGTCCTCCGACAGGCCCTCATTGTCCATCGTCACGATCGTGCGGCCATCGCGCATCACCGTGACGCGGTCGGCGATATCCAGCACCTCGCGCAGATGGTGCGATACGTAGATGATGGTCACGCCCTCGGCGCGGAGCTGCCTGACGACCTCGAACAGCCTTTCGCTTTCGCGTTTGGAAAGCGCCGAATTCGGCTCGTCGAGCACGAGCACGCGGGCATTCTGGCGGATGGCGCCGGCGATTTCGACCAATTGCATCTCGGCGACCGAGAGGCGGCCGACCTTGGTGTCGGGATCGAGGCCGCCCATGCCGAGCCGGGTAAGCGCATCGCGCGCCTCCCGCCGCATCATATCGCGCGGCAGCAACGAAACGGCAGAGCGCGCCGCCATGTCCGACATCATGATGTTTTCGGCCACGCTCATCGTCGGGCAGAGCGCCAGCTCCTGATAGACGACAGTGATGCCGTGGGCGCGGCTGTCGAGCGGGGAGGAAAGTTTCACGTCCCTGCCCTCGACCAGAAGCTTGCCACCATCGGGGCGCAGGTCCCCGGCCAGGATGTTCATCAGCGTCGACTTGCCGGCGCCGTTCTCGCCGATCACGGCGTGAACCTCGCCGGCCCGGAAGCCGACGGAAATACGGTCAAGCGCGAGCACACCGGGAAACCGCTTGGTTACGCCGGCGATCTCGACGATGTTTGCGAGGGAGGGGGCGGCCGTCATCGAGCTGGCTCGACGGGCCGGCGGAACCTGCGGCCCGCCGGCCCGTCACGCTGGCATTGTTACTTCTTGGCCACCTCGGCAATGTTCTCCTTGGTGTAGACGCCGACGCCGGTGTCGAGGTTCTCGATCGTCTGGCCCTTGAGGAACTGGACGAGGAGGTCGACCGCGGCGAAGCCCTGCTTTTCCGGAGCCTGGTCGATGGTGGCCTGCACGTCGCCGCTCTGCACGAGCTGCACGGTCTGGTCGAGCAGGTCGAAGCCGACCACCTTCACCTTGTCGGCCGCCTTGTTGCGCTCGACCCAGGTGCCGGCGGCGGGAGTGGAGCAACACTCCAGCGACAGGATGCCGGAGATCGAGGGGTTCGCCAGCATGGCGTTCTCGATCGCCGAATAGATCTTCTGCGGATCGGTGCCGGTGTTCAGCGTGCTGACCACCTCTAAGCCGGGCTCGGCCTTCAGCGCCTCGCGCGCGCCTTTTTCACGGTCGAGCGACCACTGGGCGGCGGCGTCGATGGTGGTGATCATCACCTTGCCCTTGCCGCCGAGGACCTTGGCCATCAGTTTGCCGGCCTCACGACCCGACTGCACGAGATCCTGCCCGGCGAAAGCCAGGCGCTTGCTTTCGGGATTGTCGGTGTTGAAGGTGACGACCGGGATACCGGCGGCGATCACCTTGTCGATCAGCGGCGCCAGCGCGTCGGTCGACACCGATGAAATCGCCAGGCCGTCCATCTTGCCCATCAGCGTCTCGATCTCGCTGATCTGGCCGTCGGCATCGGCGCCGACCGGGCCGATGAACTGCGCGCTGACCTTGTCCTCGGTTGCCGCCCGCTGCACGCCGGCCTTCATGAACGGCGCGAATTCGTTCGAGACGTCATGGTAGGAAACGTAGATGTCGAGCGGCTGGCCTGCGGCGATCTTGGCCTTGATGCGATCGGCGAGCGAGAAATCGGCAAGCTTGGCCTCGGCATGCGCGAGCGTGGGCAGCAGGCTGAGCGCCGCCGCGAGAATGACGTGTCTGATTTTCATGGATAGTCCTCCCTTTTTTGTCTGGCTTGATTGCCCTCAGAGCATGATGCCGAAAAGTGTGCAGCGGTTTTCGGACGACATCATGCTCTATCTCCCTGATTTGGAACCGGATTCAGATTTCAGGTTGATGCCGCCTGAAACCCGAATCCGGTTCTAGGCCGCGCGGCGCGTTGTCCATTTGTCGATGCCGACGGCGATGATGATGACGAGGCCGATCATCAGTTCCTGCACGAAGGGCGAGACGCCCATCAGCACAAGGCCGTTGCGCATCACGCCGATGATCAGCACGCCGAGTATGGTTCCAAGGATGGTGCCCTCGCCGCCCGACAGCGAGGCGCCGCCGACGATGGTCGCGGCGATGACGTCGAGCTCCAGCCCGAGGCCGGTGCGGCCGGCCTGCCCGCTGGGCAGGAAGGCGAGGCTGAGGATGCCGGCGAAGGCGGCGAGCAGCCCCATCAGCACGAAAGCCCAGATCTTCACGGTGTTGACGGAAATGCCCGACACGCGCGCCGCTTTGGCGCTGCCGCCCACGGCATACACCCGGAAGCCGAAGTTCAAATAGGAAAGCACCAGCCATGCCAGCACGGCGATGACGGCGAAGAACACGAGCTGCATCGGAATGACGCTGAACAGATAGCCCTGACCCATGAAGTTGAAGGTGTCGAGAACGTCGGGAAGCGCGCCGTTGCGCGCGTTGACGGTGACGGGCTGGCCGTTGGTCAGGATGAGCGCGGCGCCGCGGACGATGCTGAGCATGCCGAGCGTGGCGATGAGCGAGGGCAGGCGGCCGTAGGTGGACAGGGTACCGTTGATGACGCCGATGACGGCGCCGGCGAAGAGGCCGACCGCGAGCGCCGGCAACAACCCCCAGCCAGCGACGATCAGCATGCCGGTGGCAAGCCCCGAAAAGGCGTAGGTCGATCCGACGGACAGATCCACCTCGCCGGAGATCAGCACGAATGTCATGCCGACCGCCATGATCCCGAGCAGCGAAACCTGTCGGCCTATGTTCAAGAGGTTCAGCGACGTGAGGAAGCTGTCGGTCGCGAAGGTCAGGAACAAGCAGATCACGACCAGCGCGATGAACACGCCAGCCTCACGGACCCGCAAGAGTCGCGACAATTCAAACCGGCCTGCGGCTGCCGCGCGCGCGCCGCTCCTGACCGTATCGGCCATCCCATTCCTCCCTCGACGGCGGCGCGACGGCTGCAGCCGTCCGTCGCTGTTCTTCATCTCCCCATCGATCCGCAGCCTGGGCCCAAGCCCGGTTCGATGTCCTCAAGGCCGGGCTTCTGCCCGGTCGTGCTTGCTCAGGAAGCCTGCTGGAAAGAACCGGCAGGCACCTTGCGCAATTGTTCGTAGTTGCCGTATTCGCGCACCTTCTTGAAGGGCGCGTTCTCGACCGCGTTGTAGGAGCAGATATAGCCCCAGCGATACGTGTCCGAGCGGTTCGCGTCCGAACGGTGCAGCAGGTTGCCGTCGAAGACCAGGGCGTCGCCCGCCTCCATCTCGACATAGATGTGCTCGAAGCGCTTCAGGGCAGCTTCCAGGTGCTCATGCTCGACATTGGTCTGCTCGTTCTCGCGGATATGATTGAGGCGGCCGAGCTTGTGCGTGCCCTTGAGCACCTGAAGGCAGCCGTTTTCGCGGGTCGCCTTGTCGAGCGCGACGTAGATGCTCATCATTTCCGGTGCCAGGCAGCCGTAATTGTACCAGTAGCCGAAGTCCTGGTGCCATTCCCATGCGCCGCCTTCGTTGGGCTGCTTCATCGTCATCTTGTGGCTGTAGAGGTAGATCGGCTTGCCGACGGCGTCCTCGGCCAGATCGACCATGCGCTCGTCGCGGGCCAGCAGGCCGTATTTGTCGTCTTCGGCCTTGGTCCACATCTTCAGCAGCGTGGTCTTGCCCTCCTTGTCGCCCTTGGACATCACGCCGCCCTTGCTCTGCTCCTCCGCGAGCTGCTTGCGGGCGTGGTCGCGAAAGTTGGCGACTTCACCGGCGCCCAGCAGGCCACGGCGAATGATGTAGCCGTCGCGAGCGTAAAGCTCGGCTTCATGTCTGGTCATCGCGAGCATCGGTATTCTCCCTGGAACCCCAAAGCGTCCCGCGATGCGGCACGGGCGCCCCTGAACCTTTTTGAAGGCCTGGTTCCGATCCGTTTCCGGCCGGAAATCCCAGGCTCTTGAGGAGAATTTAGCCCCTCCGCCGCGGAACAAAATGGACAAAGGGAACGTATTTTTTGTATAAAACGCGCATGCACAAAAGAACGTCCGTAATTGAGAGTTTCCACTATGTGCCAGCCCCGGCCTGGACCCGCGCCGCGTTCAGCGTGCTGCGCGCCGGAAAAGTCGCCGCCGGACCGGATTACCGGATAGAACGCGCCGTCTATCCCGGACAGGACATCATCTACTGTCTTGCCGGCGCCGGCTATGTCGAAACGCTTGGGCAAAGGATAGACGTCGGGGCTGGTCAATTGGTCTGGATGGCGAACGAGGCTCCGCACGTCCATTCCGCCGATCCCCGGGATCCTTGGACGGTACTTTGGTTCAGGCTGGACGGCCCGGAGCCCGCCATCCTGCGGCGCAAGCTGTTCGGAGAGGGCACGCCGCGCGCCACCTTCGCCGAGGGAACAACTCCAGTCCCATGGTTCGAGCGCCTGTTTGCCGCGTTGCGCCGCCGCGACGCCAGCCTCGATCTGCGCCTTTCGCAACTGGTTGCCGAATTCCTGCTCCTGATCGATCGCGCGTTGGCGGGGCCGGATAGCGACGACCTGCCGAAACCGCTCGCTTCTGGTATCGAGGCGATGCGCGGGGCGCTCGGTTTCGCATGGACCGCGTCGGCCCTGTCGGCCGTCACCGGGCTCGGGCCGTCGCAGACCCGGCGGATGTTTCAGCGCTATCTTCGCACCAGCCCGCATCAGTGGCTGATGCGCGAGCGCTTGATGCACGCGCAGTCGCTGCTGGTGCAGGACGACCAGCCGATCGCCGAGATTGCCGAGACATGCGGCTTTTGCGACGTCTATCATTTCGGTCGCGAATTCAGGCGATCCGTTGGCATTTCGCCTTCGGCCTGGCGGCGCAGCGAATTAGGTGTTGCGTCGAAGCGCTGAACAGATTCCGTGAAGGCGCCACACGGCTTTCCGGCAAGAAACTGCGACAAGACAAGGCAGGCCATGTGTTGGCTTGGCAGGAAATGGCCTGCTTGGGTGCGGTGAACCGACTGGAGCGCCGCGAGGAGGCTACCCGTTGACGAAGCGCGGCGCTGGTCCTAGAAGAACTGCCAGACTTCCGTGGTGATTTGGCCGGTCGGCTTGCAGCCACGTTAAACAACTCGCTAAAGGGCCGTTTGCAACCTGTAACCGGCTTTGCGACGGCAATGCCGGTTTTTTGTTGTCCGCTGCCGGCCGGACACCGCGTCGGGACGAGACCGATGCGGACAGGATGAGGATGGACATGGCCGCTCAGCGCGCTGCAAGGACCAAGGACGAGGCCGACCATCCGTCGAGCCCGGTGCTGCAGTTCGGCCCCGACAAGCCGCTGAAGCTCGACGCCGGCACGCTGCTGTCGCCTTTCCAGATCGCCTACCAGACCTATGGCACGCTCAACGCCGCGCGCTCCAACGCCATCCTCGTCTGCCACGCGCTGACGGGCGACCAGCACGTGGCCAATACCAATCCGGTGACCGGCAAGCCCGGCTGGTGGGAAGTGCTGATCGGCCCAGGCAAGATCATCGACACCAACCGCTTCTTCGTCATCTGCGCAAACGTCATCGGCGGCTGTCTCGGCTCGACCGGCCCGGCCTCGACCAATCCGGCGACGGGCAAGCCTTATGGGCTCGACCTGCCCATTATCACCATCCGCGACATGGTGCGCGCGCAGGCGATGCTGGTCGATCATTTCGGCATCGAAAAGCTGTTCTGCGTGCTTGGCGGCTCGATGGGCGGCATGCAGGTGCTGGAATGGGCGGCGAGCCATTCGGAGCGTGTGTTCTGCGCCCTGCCGATCGCCAGCGGCGCCCGCCATTCCTCGCAGAACATCGCCTTCCATGAAGTCGGCCGACAGGCCGTCATGGCCGATCCGGAGTGGCATGGCGGCAAATATCTCGATTTCGGCAAGCGGCCGGAAAAGGGGCTCGCCGTCGCGCGCATGGCCGCCCACATCACCTACCTTTCGGAAGCAGCGCTCCACCGCAAATTCGGCCGCAACCTGCAAGACCGCGAGGCGCTCACCTTCGGCTTCGACGCCGATTTCCAGATCGAAAGCTATCTGCGCCACCAGGGCATGACCTTCGTCGACCGCTTCGACGCCAACTCCTACCTCTATCTGACCCGCGCGATGGACTATTTCGACCTTGCCGCCGATCATGGCGGGCGCCTCGCCGACGCCTTCGCCGGCACCAAGACGCGCTTTTGCCTGGTCTCCTTCACCAGCGACTGGCTGTTCCCGACCGAGGAGAGCCGGTCGATCGTGCATGCCTTGAACGCGGCGGGCGCTTCCGTCTCCTTCGTCGAGATCGAGACCGATCGCGGCCACGACGCCTTCCTGCTCGACGAGCCGGAGCTGTTCGCGGCCATCAACGGCTTCATCGCATCGGCAGCCCGCGCCAGGGGGCTCAGCGCATGACCCCGAGCCGAAGGTCAGCGAACGCAAAAAGTTGCGGACTTTTCGGAGCTGGATCATGCGCCATGCAGGAGGCAAGGCCATGAGCGTCAATCGCGCCCAGCGTGTCGACCTCGAGGTCGTCACCGATCTCATCCCGGCCAATTCGCGCGTCCTCGATGTCGGCTCGGGCGACGGCGTGCTTCTGGAACTCCTGCAGGAGACCAAGCAGGTCGACGGCCGCGGGCTGGAACTGTCGCAGCGTGGCGTCAATGAATGCGTGGCGCGCGGGCTATCGGTTATCCAGGGCGACGCCGACACGGATCTGAAATTCTACGCCGACAAGGGCTTCGACTTCGTCGTGCTGTCGCAGACGCTGCAGGCGACGCGCAACCCGAAGGTCGTGCTCGACGAACTGCTTCGGATCGGCAACCGCGCCATCGTCTCCTTCCCCAATTTCGGCCACTGGCGCGTGCGCTTTTCGCTGCTGATCAAGGGCAGGATGCCGGTCACCAAGGACCTGCCCTACTCCTGGTACGACACGCCCAACATCCACTTCTGCACCATCCGCGACTTCGTCAACCTGTGCGAGGAACTCGGCGCGACGGTCGAGAAAGCAACCGCGCTCGACGCCAACGGCCAGAAGATCGGCCTGTCGATGCCCTGGTGGTTCTGGAACTTCTTCGGCCAGCAGGCGGTGTTTTTGTTGAGGCGCTGACGGGTGGCTTCGCCCCGGGCTTTTTGCTAAGTCTCGCGCCGGGCGGGGTGGAACATGATGGCGGAACGACCAACCTATTCGGTTGTCCTCGAGATGGAGAATGCCAACTTCATCGACTGGGCTGAGGTCAGCGTAGGGTTGAACGCGCTCGCACGCGAGATTGCCTCGGTTTCCGAAGCCGGCATGGCCAGGCCCACGGTCATCATATCGCATGCCGGAGAGCCATCCGACGGCGATTTGCTGCGCAGCAGTTTCGAGGCCGAAGCACCCCACTTGGGTCAAGTCGCCGAGCTGGTCTTCGCGGCCTGTGCCGGTGGCCGCTACTACGATCTCAAGAACAATGGCGTCCTTTTGACCGAAGCCGACATCGTGGTTTTCGTCGACTCGGATTCGGTTGCCGAACCAAATTGGCTTTCAGGTCTGTTGACGCCCTTCAAACGGCCGGAAACCGTCTGCGTGAACGGCTACACCTATCTTTTGCACGACGACTTCTTCTCGCGGACCTTTGCTCTGCTCTGGTTCTTTCCCCTGGCCGAAGGGGACAAAAAATTTGCAGCCAAACGTGCTCTCAACGCCAACAACATCGCCTTTCGGCACGACTGGATATCCAGCCACCCATTTCCAGCACACAACGGCTTCAAGGTCTCCTGCACGCTGCTGATGCATGAGCTTTGGAGCGAAGGCCACAAGATAGTCAATGTGGACGCGCGCGTTCACCACTATTCCCCGCGCGGCTGGCGGTTCTTCTTTTGGCGCGCTCTGGTGACCGGCAGGGACGCCGATCGAAAATTCGTCGAGCTTCACGCGCCTGGCAGGGTTCAGCGTATCGTCAAATCATTCACGCGCTGGGGGACAATGTCGTGGCGCACGCTGCGGCGCGTGGTCAACCTCGCACCGCAGACCGGCATGCCGGCCTGGCAAATTCCCTTCGCGGCGATTGTTGGCCTGACGTTCTACACTTTCGCGTTTCTCGGCCATTTCAGCCTGGCGGCGGGGCTCGTTCGCGACGGACCTGAAATCGTGCCCGACTATGTCGTGCACAGTTAGGGCAATTCCAGGAAAAGTGTGAGCGGTTTTCCGTCCGGTATTGCGTAGAAACAAAGAGATAGAGCGGTTCGCCGTTTCCGTGAAACGGTGAAACGCGCTAGGGTAATTCCAGGAAAGGCGCGCTGTTCTGCTACCCAAGCACATCCGTAGCCTTGTGCGGATGCTCGACGCCATCGACGAAGACCACGTCGGATTCAGAATTGTGGGTGCGCAACTCGAGGATCTGTTGATATGCGGGCGACCGGTACCAGTCCCGCACATGCTGGCTGTCGGGGAATTCGATGACGATCAGATGCCCGGGCCAGTTGTTTTCGACGACCTCGACATCGCCGCCATGGACGACGAAGCGTCCGCCGAACGGCGCCAGCGTGGCGTCGATCTTCTCCAGATACTCGATCATCCAGGGACCCGGCGTGACTTGGCGCATGTGGGCAACGGCGTAAGCGGTCATGATCCTGCTCCTTCATGGGACTGAAGCCGATCGGCCGGCCTCGTTGGGTCATCATGCAAAAGTCAGGTAGTCCGGTCGATTACCTTGGACGTCATCGAGACAACGCCGACCATCGCCCCGGCGGGCTGTCGCCTAGCCAGAACGTCGATTGTGTTGCCATCAAACCGCAATGTTGCGGAAAAGCCACTAATTCGGCGTTTCTCGGATAGCTTTGCGTGACACAAGCGTGGCTTTTTTGTAGCGTCTGTCGCAAATCAGAGGTGGGACGCGAGGATAGCCATCAGACCCATCCGACAAACGCTAGATCCGACCGGCAGTGGCAGCCCGATGTCGAACCAGGACGCTCCGCTGATCTCTGTGATCACGCCGACCCACAACCGGCGCAGCCAGGTCGTGCGCGCGGTGGAAAGCGTTCTGGCGCAGACACTTACCCGCTTCGAGCACATCGTGGTCGACGACGGTTCGACCGACGGGACGGCCGCCGCGTTGGCCGAAATCCGCGACCCGAGGCTGATCTATGTCGGCGCCAAATGGCGCGGCGCCAATGCCGCGCGCAATGCGGGCATTGAGCGCGCCCGGGCGCCGGTCGTGACCTTCCTCGATTCGGACGATGTCTATCTGCCCGATCGGCTGGAGCGGACGCTGGCGCGCTTCGACCAGAATCCCTCGCTCGAAGTTCTCATCAGCTCGTTCTTGTCGCTGAAAGGCAGCCGCAGCACCAAATGCATCAATCGCGACGCTTTCCTCGATAAGAGCACGCTGCAGCGTGCCCTGGTCTCGCAGACCATCTTCATTGCCGGCTCGGCGATCACCGCAAGGCACGAGTCGTTGCTCGCGATCGGCGGCTATGACAGCGACATCACGCGCATGCAGGATCGCGAATTGCTGCTGCGCTTTGCCCAGCGCAGCGGCGCCTTGCTGTCCGAGGATATCGACTGGAAGAAGTACAATTCGGAGAATTCCATCTCCGGCCGCCGCGACGGCTATGTCGAGGCCTACGCCAGTCTGATCGACAAGCATCCTTATATCGCCGACCGCTATCCCGACGTTCCGCCTTACATGATTGCGCGCCAGATCATCGCCGATATCCTCAAGGGCAGGTTGCCGCAGGCGTTTTCGGGCTATCACGCCAACCGGTCGTCCAAGTCGCTCGGCTACTCGCCCGCCGAACTCTTGCGCGGCTATGTCGTCGGCCGCCGCTGGCGGCGCGACTGCTACGACGAGTTCCGCGCCAAATATGGCGCCCGGGCGGTCTGATTGCCTCCTTGACGCGATGCCGACGAAAACCGCTGCACACTTTTCCGTCAGGAACTGCGTGAAAACAAAGAGATAGAGCCGTTTTCCGCGGAACGGTGAAACGCCCTATGCTTCAGTGGTTTCCTTCTTGCGGCGAGCCGCCGGAGGCGGTGGTTCGATCGCCCCGGCCCTGACTCGCGCGGGTTTCAGCGCCGGCGCGCCGGTATCCTTGACGATGTTCAGCGAGCGCGGAAAAAACTGATTGTTGTGCTGACCACGTCCGATATTGACGATCGCGGTTTCGGGCAGGCGCTTCTGAAGCATGGCCAGAACCCGCCGCAACGTCGGCCCGTCGAACGCGTCAAGCGCCTCGTCGATGATCACCCATTTCGGCTTGCGCAAGGCGAGCCTGGCGAAGGCCAGCGCCCGTTGTTCGTCGTCGCTGAGCTCGCGTTCCCAGCGCCCGGGATGATCAAGGGCGGTTGCCAGCCGGTCGAGGCCGACCTCGGCAAGCACCGCCGCGATCTCGGCATCGCCGGCCGGGGCTTCGCCGTTCGGATGATCGAGCACCTCGCGCAGCGTGCCGGCCGGGAAATAAGGCACGCGCGGCACGAAGATGGGGGTCTCGCCGGCCGGCAGGCCGATCCGGCCGCTCCCCCATGGCCACAGGCCGGCGATGGCCCGGAAGAACAATGTCTTGCCGGCGCCCGGCTCGCCGGTGATCATGACGCGCTCGCCGGCGTGGATCTCGACGTCCGTCTGGGCAAGCTTGGTGCAGCCTTCCGGCGAAGCCACCTCAAGCGTGTCGAAGGTCAGGCTGCCATTGGCGTTTTCGCCGAACCGGATGCGTTTTTCCGTGTCATGCAGCGCGTCGGTTTCGGTGAGCGCGATGCGGAAGTCGGCCACCCGCATCAGCGTCGCGCGCCAGTCGGCGATGCTGCCGATATTGTTGATGAACCAGCGCAGGGACGAATGAACCTGGTTGAAGGCGCCGACCGCCATCATCAGCCCGCCGAACGAGATGTCGCCCGAGAAATAGACCGGCGAAGCCACCAGGATGGGCGCCACCACCGTTATCCAGCCATAGGTGTCGGTCACCCAGGATAGGTTGATCTGCGCGGTGAAGATGCGCCGCATGGCGCCCAGCACCGTGCCGAGGTCGAGCTCGAGCCGGCGCCGGGCATCGGGCTCGCCATGATAGAGCGCGATCGCGTCGACATTCTCATTCACCCGCACCATGGAGGAGCGCAGCTCCGCTTCGCGGGTGTAGCGCTCGCTGTTGAGACTGATCAGCGGACGCCCGACCAGCCAGCTCAGCCACGAGGCGATGCCGGCATAGAGGAACGCGGCCCACACCATGTAGCCCGGTATCGCCAACGAATAGCCGCCGACGTGGAACACGAAACCGGAAGACAGCTGCCACAGCACGCCGATGAAGGAGACAAGCAGGATGAACGACTGCAGCAGGCCGACACCGAGATCCGTCGACAGGTCCGACAAGTGAGCGGCATCCTGCTGCATGCGCTGGTCGGGATTGACGCCGATGGCGCCAGCATTGGCCAGCCGGAAGGCACGCGCCGGTCGCATCCATTGATCGATGAGGTCGAGCGTCAGCGCCTCGCGCAGCCGCAGGCGGATCATCTGGTTGAGCCAGGTCTGGCCGATATTGAGCACCAGAAGCCCGCCGGCGATCATCGCGAAGACCAGAAGCTGGTGCAGGAAAGCAGCCATGTCGCGCCGGGCCAGCGCATCGTAGAAAGGCTGGTTCCAGCGGTTGAGCAGAACCTGTCCGATCGAGGTTGCGATGATGACCGCGACGATGCCTATGGAGACCCAGGCAAGTCGCCTGCGCACCGGCGAGGCCTTCAACCCCAGCTTGATCGTCGCCACCTGGTCGGCGAGGCTGCTCGCCTCGACCGAGACGGCGGCCTTTTTTGGACCTGGCTTTTTATCGGTCTGGTTGTCCATGAAGGATATTCCTGGTTTCCGCGGCGGTCACGAACACCGCGCCAAGCGAGCATTCCTCAGATCGAGCATGCCCTCAGATAGGGTGACGATCGCTGCGCGATGCAAGGCGCGGCGGCGATCACGAACGCGTCACAGGGCCAGGCGCGCCGTCGGCCGCGTGCCGGCCAAGCCGCGTTGCCCCCTGCGGCGAGAAGACCGGCACGAAGACGCGGCGCGAGGCGCGCTGCGCGACCGGCACGCCCTGATAGAGCCGCTTCTGCGCCTCGACGACGATGACGCCGGAAAAAATCGGCCAGAACCGCCGGCCGGCTCTCTCCAGCACATTGTGGAACCGCATCATGAAACGCCGCGGCGACGGCGGGAAGAACAGCGCGTCGCTCCATGTCGCCGGGGTGAAATTCGCCTCGCGCAGCAATTCGGTCAGTTGGCCGCGCGAGAACGGCCGGCCATTGCCGAAGGGCGTGTGCTCGAACCGCGCCCACACGCCGCGCCGGTTGGGCACGACGATGACGACCCTGCCCGCCGGCGACAGCACGCGCCAGATCTCGTTCAGCGTCTCGCGCGGGTTTTCGGCATGTTCGAGCGAGTGCACCAGGAGCACGCGGTCGATGCAGGAATCGACCAGCGGCAGTTCCTCGTCGAAGACCAGCGCCGTCGCCGCCGGTCCGTTGGCCGGCCACACCACCGCGCCCTGCGTCGCCGGCATGAAGGCGAAGACGCGCTCGGCATCGGCGCCGAAGCGTTCCAGCCATGGCAGTGTATAGCCGAGGCCGACCAGCCGCTCGTTGGGCACGGTTGCCCATATGGACGACAACGCCATGGTGATCGAATGCTCGGCCAGGCGGCCGAGCGTGGACGAGTAGAAGGAGCGCAGGTCGACGATATCCGAATGCATGCGCGGGACGGTAGCCGTGAAGCCTGCCAAGTTCAACAAAGGCACCCGGTTCAACAAACGCACCCGGTTCAACAAACGCGCCAGGCAACAAATGCGGATGACATCGGCGCCCGCCCGCCCTATGTCTGCGACGACAAAGGGAGACATGCGATGCCGGTCGAAATCGAGCAGTTCATGTGCCGCACCGACAATTTCGGCGTGCTGGTCCACGATTCGAAGAGCGGTGAGACGGCGATCATCGACGCGCCGGAAGAGGCGCCGATCCTGGCCGCGATCAAGCGCACCGGCTGGACGCCGACATTGATCCTCACCACGCACCATCATGCCGACCATGTCGAAGCCAATCTGGCGCTGAAGGAACGCTTCAAATTGCGCATCGTCGGCCCGGAAGCCGAAAAGGCGAAGATCCCCGGCATCGACGAGACGGTCGGCCAGGGTTCGGTCGTGCGCCTTGGCGAGGAAAGGATCGAGGTCATCGAGACGCCCGGCCATACCGCTGGCCACGTCTCCTATTATTTGCCGGCCTCGAAGGTGGCCTTCACCGCCGACACGCTGTTTGCGCTGGGTTGCGGCCGCCTGTTCGAATGCAAGCCGCCGGTGATGTATGAATCGCTGAAGAAACTGGCGGCGCTGCCGGCGCAAACCGCCATCTATTGCGGCCACGAATACACTTTGGCAAACGCCCGCTTCGCGGTGACGGTCGACCCGGGCAATCCGCTGCTGAAGCAGCGCGCGGCGAAGATCGAAGCGCTGCGCGCCGCCAACAAGCCGACGCTGCCGACCACCATCGGCGAGGAATTGTCGACCAACCCGTTCCTGCGCTGGCACGACCCGGCGATCCGCAAGCATCTCGGCATGGAGAAAGCCACGGACGCCGAGGTCTTTGCCGAGATCCGCAAGCGCAAGGATAATTTTTGAGGCATGTCGCCCAAAAATGTGCGGCGGTTTTGGGCGACATGCATCAAGACAGGATGCGAATGACCACCAGCGCCGCCGAGATCATCGCAACGCTAGGCCTCAAGCCGCATCCCGAGGGCGGCTGGTATGCCGAGACCTTTCGCGACGCCGCGGGCGGCTCGCGCGGTCATTCGACCGCGATCTACTTCCTGCTCGAGCAGGGCCAGCTTTCGGCATGGCACCGGGTGAAGGACGCGGCCGAGGTCTGGCACTTTTATGCCGGCGCGCCGCTGGCGCTGTCGATGCATGAGGAAGGCGCGGGCGTGGTCATCGAGCAGGTGCTGGGCACGGCCCTTGCCGCCGGCGAACGGCCGCAGATCGTCGTGCCGGCCGGCTGGTGGCAATCGGCGCGCAGCCTCGGCGAATGGACGCTGGTCGGCTGCACCGTGGCGCCGGGCTTCGATTTCGCCGCCTTCGAGCTGGCCGAGCCGGGCTGGCAGCCGAAGATCGCCTAGCTGAGAAGATCGCCTAACTGAGAAGAAATCCCAGTGTGATCGCCAGCTGTGCCGCGTAATAAAGCACCCAGACCGCGTAGCGCATCCACACGCGATGCGGCGAGATCGCCGCAAGCAGGAAGCGCTCGGTTGCCAGCAACCCATCCGACGCGATGAACAGCACCGCGCCGGCAATGACCCAGACCTTGTCCGTGGTGAGCGCCGAAATACCCATGGCAAGGATCGCCGCGACATAGACGGCGACCGGGATACGCAGCTGCGGGCCGACGCGGCGCCGGAGCGCGGCAAGCATGACGATGCTGAATGCGGCCATGGCGAGCGCAATCGCGCCCCGCCAGGATTCGGCGCTCAACAGGCCGAGCCCGCCGCCCGCCTGCAAAAACAGCGCGACATAAGCGATGTGGCCGGCGAGAAAGCTCGCCAGCCCGCCGAGAAAAGCCTTTTCGCCGTCGCGCGACAGGAAGGCGTCGCCGACGGCGCTCAAACCCAGCGCCGCGACGAGCAGCAGCGGACCGCCCTGCATGGCGGCAAGCACGGCCAGCAAAGCCACGGCCAGCGTCTTTGCCGCGCTGCGCGTCCATTTCGGCGGCATGTCGACCGCAAAGGCGTAGATCACGGCCGCGACGAACGAGAACAGCAGCGTCGCATTGGCGTTGGCCTCGATGCCGCCGGGAAACGGCATCATGCGTTGACCTCTGTGGCCGCCGGCTTGCGCATCAGCAGCGACTTCGCCGCCAGCGCGGCGCCGGCGGTGATGAGCACGCAGGCGGCGAGGATGCGCAGCGACGGCGCGGCGACGCCGGCAGCGATCAGCACCAACGTCGACAAAAGCGGCGCGGCATAGCTCGCGGCACCCAGCACCTGGATATTGCCGCGCTTGACGCCGATGTCCCAGGCGTAGAAGGCCGCGCCCACCGGCATCAGGCCGAGCCCGATGACGGCCAGCCACTGTCCAGGGCCATCCGGCAGCACCGTCTTCTCAAGCAGAAAATGGCAGATAAGCGACAGCACCGACGTCGCCGCGCAGAACCAGGTGACGATCGAGGTCGGCACCGACGGGAAGCGCCGCGACAGGAGCGAATAGGACGACCACAACAGCGCGCAGACGGCGGCCATCGCATAGCCGAAGGCGTAGCGCGAGTCGAAGGCGAGCGCGCCGCCCTTGGTGACGATCAGGAAGGTGCCGGCAAGGCCGAGCAGCGCGCCGACGACATGGTTCCAGGCAAGCCGCTCGCCCGGCATCAGCGCCGAGCCGAGCACGATCAGCAGCGGCCACAGATAGGCGATCAGGCTCGCCTCGACCGCCGGCGCATTGCGCAGCGCCGTGAAATAGAAGAAGTGGTAGCCGAACAGGCCGGCTATGCCGATGACCCAGACCTGTGGCGGGATCTTCTGGCTCCGGTCGGGCGCCGGCATCACCAGCCGTGCCGCCAGGCCGACGCAGGTGCCGATGGCGAAGGTGATGGCCGACAGCAGGAACGGCGGCACCCGCCCCGAGGCGTCGGTGAGCAGCGCCAGCAGCGCCCACATGGCGACCGCCGAGAACCCGATCAATGTTGCGCGCGCCATTCGTTCCCCCGCCGGCGCGCGGTGGCGCCTGACCTAATTTACCGCCTCGAAGCGTCTCGCGCTGATGGTCAGCGGACCGATCTGGGTCCCGACCGTGGCGCGGATCGGCGCATATACGCCGGATTGGCCGAGCGGTGCAAACGTCACCAGCATGCGGCTCTTGTTCTTCAGGAAATTCAGCGCCTTGCGGCCCTTGCGATAGCCCGCCACCGGCTCGAAGCCCATCTTGCAGGTCACCGTGTCGCCCTTGTAGCCCGGCACCGAGATCGAACCCTTGGACGCATAGGTCAAGGTCAGGTCGGCGCGCATCTCGCCGTCGTAAAATTTGACCGTCCGTCCGCAGACCTTGTCCAGGCTGTCGGCGTGGATGACGGTCGCGGCCATCGGATCGAGCACCGATTTCAAGTCGCTATCGCCGAGCGGCACCCAGCTCTTCGAATCGCGCTTCTTCGGCGCGGGAACGACCTGCGTGGAGGTGACCGCACCGTTGTTGAAGCGGATCTCGACCATCGAAGCCTTTTTGCCGGACGTATAGTCGGCCCGGAAGGCATGCGGCTGCATCTGCTTGCCGGAAATCGTGCCTTTCGACGAAATCGTGCCTTTCGTGTCGTCGAAGAGCTTGCCAAGGCCGGCAGCCGAGACGGTGCCGTCGATGGCATAGCTGTCGCCTTCGTAGCGGCTGGAAAAAGTCGCCCTGGCGATCGAAAGGCCGAGATAGGACACCGTATACTCGCCCTTGAAGGACTGCGGCGCCGCGGCGGCGAAGCTCGTTGCCGGCACGGCAAGGGCAAGCAAGCTGGCGAATGCATGAGATGGACGGAGCATGGCGGCTGGCGAATCCCTGGCGGTTCGGCCGGAACGCAGCGGCTCCAGCCTGGCATATCCCTTCGCGAAGGGCTTATACTGTGAAATCCGGCCTTTATATGGAGCGCGCCTGACGACGGGCCGCGTGCCGGAGCTTGACGCAGTGGTGAAATGCCACTATGGAACGCCAACTTTTCCAAAGGCCGCCTGACCGAGACCGCGCGCCGCCCGGCGCGGGCAGAATGGTTTGGCAGGTTTAGAAACTGAAGGTTAGACAAATGTCCCGCACCTGCGAACTCACTGCCAAGGCAGTTCAGACTGGCAACAATGTGAGCCACGCCAACAACAAGACCAAGCGTCGCTTCCTGCCGAACCTGGTCAATGTGACGCTTATTTCCGAAGCGCTGAACCAGAATGTTCGCCTGCGTATTTCGGCCAACGCGCTGCGTTCGGTCGAGCACCGCGGCGGCCTCGACGCCTTCCTGGCCAAGGCCGACGCCAAGGAATTGTCGCAGCGCGCGCGTCTGCTCAAGAAGCAGATCGCCAAGAAGCTTGCCGAGCAATCGGCCGCTTAAAGCAGCTTTCAGGCGGGGGACGACCGCCTCGAGCCCGGCCAGACCGGCGCTCGAAACAAGGGCGGGCGTCGGCGTGGCGCTCGGCTGGTTCCATTACCCAGGATAAAAAAATGAATTTCCTGACGCGATATTTGCCCTTCGTGGCCGCCATGGCGCTTGTCGTCGTGGCCTCCAACATCCTTGTCCAGTTCCCGATGCAGGGCCAGGTCGGCGGTCTGGCGCTGGCGGACGTGCTCACCTGGGGTGCCTTCACCTATCCTTTCTCCTTCCTGGTCACCGACCTCGCCAACCGCCGCTACGGTCCGGCCGTGGCGCGCAAGGTGGTGTTCGTCGGCTTCATGACGGCGGTGACCTGCTCGATCCTGATCCCGCCTTTCCTGTTCCGCCACGGCCTGATCGAGTTCGAGACCGCCGCCGACCGGCTGGTGCGCATCGCGGCCGCCTCGGGTGCCGCCTTCCTCACCGCGCAATTGCTCGACGTCACCGTCTTCAACCGGCTGCGCCGGCAGAGTTGGTGGCGCGCGCCTATCGTCGGCACGCTGGTCGGCTCGGTGTTCGACACCATCGTCTTCTTCGGCGTCGCCTTCTCCGCCGCCTTCGCCTTTGCCGGCCCCAATGACAGCTTCGCGCTGGAGACCGCGCCGCTGATGGGCGTTCTGCCGGTCGAGACGATGCGCTGGGTGTCCTGGGCGCTTGGCGACCTTTCGGTCAAGCTGATCATTGCCGTCGTGGCGCTGATCCCCTACCGGCTGCTCGCCGCACGCTGGAGCCAGCCAGCGGTCGCGGTCGGAGCATGATCCCAAAAAGTGGGACTCGGTTTTTGGAAAAGATCATGCTCCAAACAAAAAGAGAGAGCATGATCCCAAAAAGTGGGACCCGGTTTTTGGAAAAGATCGTGCTCAAACCAAAAGAGAGACCGTGATCCCCTGGGTTCAGCTTGATTCCGCCCGCACGCCTGATGGCGCGCAGGAACTTCGCCTGAAGCGGCGCGGGGATGAGTTCTCGATCATGCTCGGCACCAACGAGCTGATGAACAGCCGCCTCAGCGGCTCCGAGGAGGCCCTCGCCAGGCTTTCCTGCGAGCGGATCGCCGGCCGCAAGCGGCCAGGCATCCTCATCGGCGGGCTCGGCATGGGCTTCACGTTGCGCGCCACCCTCGCCGCGCTCGATCGCGACGCCGCCGTCACCGTCGCCGAACTGGTTCCCGCGGTCGTCGCCTGGGCGCAGGGGCCCATGTCCGGGATATTCGACGGCTGCCTCGACGACCCGCGCGTCACCCTTCGCGAGGCCGATGTAGGCCAGTTGATAAGGGCGGAGAAGGCCGCCTGGGACGCCATCCTGCTCGACGTCGACAACGGCCCAGAAGGCATCGTCTACAAGGGCAACGATACGCTCTATGGCGCGGCCGGCCTCGCGGCCTCGCGCGCCGCCTTGAAGCCCGGCGGCGTTCTGGCGGTCTGGTCGCAGGGACCGGACGGCGGCTTCGCCCGACGGCTGAAGCAGGCCGGCTTCGCGGTCGAGGAGATCAACACGCGGGCCCGCGGCAAGCGCGGCGCCCGCCACGTCATCTGGATCGCAGCCAAAGGCCTGTGATCTGGATTGCAGCCAAAAGCCTGTAATCTGGATTGCAGCCAAAAGGCTGTAATCTGGATCGCGGCCAGAACGCCGTAGTCGGATTGCCGCGCGGCTTTACGCTTTATTACGCCCGATGATGCAGGATCGCGAAAATTCTCCAGGGCATTGCGACCAGCATGACCGTGCAAGGCACCGGTTGGAAAAACGATCTCCTGCTTGCGTTGTGCGCCACGCTGGTGGTGCTGACGATCAACGCGGTTTCCGGCTTCCCCACCCTTGCCAACTACGGCGCCGACAATGACAGCATGCTGCGGCTGGTCGAGGTCCGCGACCTGCTCGGCGGCCAGGGCTGGTTCGACCTCCATCAATACAGGATGGGCGCCTCGGGCGGCTTCGTCATGCACTGGTCGCGGCTTGTGGACACGCCGCTCGCGCTGATCATCATGGCCTTCGATGCGCTCGGCGCCAGCCCCGCCACCGCCGAACGCGCCGCGCTGATCATCTGGCCGACCCTGCTCTACGGACTGACCATATTCGTGCTGATGCGCGCCGCGCAGCGCTTCGCCGGCGCGAATGTCGCGATGCCGGCGCTCATCCTGTCGACGGCGGGCCTTTTCTTCCTGGTGATCTACAGCCCGGGGGTGATCGATCACCACAATGTCCAGCTGTTGCTGACGGCGGCCGGCCTCTGGCTCCTGATGGAAGCGCCCTCCTGGCGGCCCGCGGCCCTTCTGTCGGGCATCTGCGCCGGCCTGACGCTGGCTGTCGGCATGGAGACCGCTCCCTATGTGGCGGTGCTCGGCATCTGTGCCGCTGTCCTGTTCATCCTCGACGACAAGGAGCGCGTCACGGCACGAGGCTTTGGCCTCGGATTTGCCGGCATCGCCTCGCTGGTCTTCGTGGTTACCATCCGTCCGGCCGACTGGGGCGAGGCCCAATGCGACGCCTTCTCGTCCTTCCAGTTCGCGGTTGCCGCGCTGTCCGGCTTCGGCCTGGCGATCGCCGCTACATCGACCGGGCCGACAACTCGGGCGCGGCTCGGCTCCACGCTGGCGCTGGCGGTGGTGGTCGCGGCCGCCGCGATGCTGTTCTTCCCGCAATGCCTGGCGTCGCCCTATGCGGGCATGGACGAGCGTATCCGCACCTATTGGCTGGCCGACGTGGTCGAAGCGCAGCCCTTCTGGAGCGTCGCAGTCCACCAGCCGAAGCTGATGGCGGCGCGCTATGTGACGCCCTTCATCGCCATCCTGCTGATCGGCTTTCAACTCCGAACGCGTCGCCTGCGCCGCGAGGAGATGCTCGCCGCCATCCTGCTTGTCGTCGCCTTCGGCGTCAGCCTCTGGCAGGTGCGCGGCTCGACCTTTTCGGTCGCCTTCGCCGTATTGCCGCTCTCGGCCTGGATCGCGAAAATCCGCCTGCGGGCGGACGCCGCGCCCTCATGGCGCCTTTCCACCGGCATCGTCATGGCGTGGCTGGTCTCGCTCAACGCGACCTGGGCCGGGGTCGCGGTGGCGGCGCAGTCCGTGGTCCAGAAGGCGCCGCAACAGATCAATTCCGATCCCGATCACGCTGTGACCTGCGGCAAGCCAAGCGACTTCCACGATCTTGCCGCCATGCCGGCGACGACGGTGCTTGCCTCGTCCAATCTCGGCTCGGGAATACTGATGTTCACCCGCCACCGGGCGCTGGCCGGCCCTTACCACCGCAATGTCGGCGGTAACCTTGCCATGCTCGACGCTTTCATGGGAACACCCGACGCCGCGCGCGCCGTCATCGAGCGCGAGCATGTGGGGCTGGTCGCGATCTGCCGCGGCAACACGGAAGAGATATCGCTGAGCCTGGATGCTCCGAAGGGCCTTGCCGCGGCGCTGCTGCGGGGCGACCTGCCGGCATGGCTGGAACTGGACCAGTCTACCGCGGGAAAACCGATCGAGATCTACAAGGTCCGTTGAATATCGGCCTGCGGCCATGTCAGCATCGTCGACCGCGCTCCTCGCAACGCGCTCGTTTCGCGCTGATGCGGCATCCCTCCGTGATTTAGAAAACCCCGATTTAAATCAGTCCCGTGGATCATTGCAATCCAGCCTGTGCTTTGGTTAGCATTTCGCCGGGGCGGCGATATATGTATTCAGGAAATTTGGATTCGGGGCTTTAGATTGGGGAAAGGGTATCCATGTCGGCCATAGACGGCGCGGTGGCGCCAGCATCAGCCAAACGAACGCTGCAGCATGTTGTCTCCCACATGGTGGACGCCGTGAACCGCGCCGCGTTTGTGGAAACGCCTTTCTGGCATCTGGAAATGACCGATGTTTTCCCCGCGGACCTTTATCTGCGCATGCGCGCCGCCATGCCGGAGGCGCGCGAGTATCGTGCGCTCAAGGGGCGCAACAACGTCAACATTCAGGCCGACGGCACTGCGACGCGGGTCAAGATCGACCTCTACCCCGAATATATCCGCCATCTGCCGGACGAGAAACGGGGGGTCTGGTCCCTGGTCGGAAAAGCGCTGCATGCGCCGCAACTGAAGGACGCATTCATGCGCCGCCTTGCCCCGGGATTGGAACGCCGGTTCGGGTCGGATTTCATGAAGGTCGGCATGTATCCGGTGCCGATGCTGACGCGCGACGTGGCGGGCTACAAGATCGGTTTCCACACCGACACGAAATGGAAGGGCATCACGGTCCAGTTCTACCTGCCGGAGGACGACTCGATCAACCACATCGGCACCCGATTCGCCGAACGCAAGCCGGACGGGCGTTTCGAGAATTCGCACCGGATGTCGTTTTCCCCGAACACCGGCTACGCCTTTGCGGTCGGCACCGACACCTGGCACGCGGTCGATACCGTCGGGCCGGAGGTCCGCACCCGCGACAGCATCCTTCACACCTATTTCGTGGACAACACCGCGACGCTCAAGATCCGCAACCGGAGCAAGCGCGCCGCCAATTTCGTGATGAACGAAGTCCGCCACGTCGGCCGCTAGAGCATGATCCCGAAAAGTGGGAACCGGTTTTCGGAGAAAGATCATGCTCCAACAAAGAGTTAGATCGTGACGGCGATTCAACGAAACGCCATCACGATCTAGAGCCAGGGCGGCTGGATTCTGCCAGCGATCCTGCTCAATCCTGGTGCAGGATGAACTCCAAATAGAGGTTGCGCTGCAGGATCGAATGGTTGTCGTCGGAGATCAGCGACACCATCAGCGCGCCGTCGTCGCGGGTCCAGACGTCGAGCCCTTCCATGTTGTCGATCTGGTAGCCCATGTCGGCCTCCATCAGCACCGGCCCGTCGGCGACCGCGCCCTTCGCGACGCTTTCGCTATAGATGCGTCGCAGCCGCATCTTCACCCCGCGCGCGATCGAAAAACTGCGCTCCAGCAGCAGCAGGTCACCGTCCGGCAGGAAGGCGCCGTCGGTAATGTCGAAATCGCCGTCGCGCCTGACGGTGAAGACGCCCTTATGCGCCCCCTCGATGATGGCGGCATAGACGTTGCCGGCTTCGTCGAGGCTCCTCTCCGAGACCACGACCAGGCCTCCCGCGTGCTGCCCATAAGGGTTGGCATGAGTGACGGTCTCGAAGCCGCGATTCTGGCGCAGCTCCTTGGCGGGCACCAGGTAATCGAGCTGCCGGATCGGCGCTTTCATATCGTCGGGGTCGATCTTAAACTGGGCGACACGCTGGTCGCGTTCGAAGCCGACGGTGGCGATACCGTCCTTGACGGCGAGCCCTTCCGCGTCGACCTCCCACTTCCGGTCGGTCGGCTGGCCCGAAGCGTCGACCATCTGCTGCATGCGGAAATTAGAAACGCCCGATGGGCGCCTGCCGGCGTCATGCGTGATCGCGCCGAAGAACCAGAAGCCGGTGTCGGCGACACCGATGAAGTCGCTGCCCGGCTTCAGGAAGCGAAAGGCCGACAGCGCGCCGAAATCGCGTGCCGGCGACGTCATCTCCAGTCCGCCGACGAATTCGAGCGGCCCGAACCGCGTCTCGTCGTGGCCGACATGGAACTGGCTGATCGGCCGCGCCGAAATCTCGACCGTCTCGGCGGGAGCGCCCGACGCGGCAATTGCCGGCAAGGCGCAGGCCAGCACGCAGGCGAAAAGCGTCCGCCGCGCGCGCCGCCCCGAAAAGATCATCCGGCGCGCCGCAATCCGCCGCGCCGCGTGTCGCGCGCGCTTTCCTCGCCAAACAGCGAGGCGAGCTGCTCGGTCATGGCGCCGGCCAGTTCCTCGGCATCGACGATGGTGACGGCGCGGCGATAATAGCGCGTGACGTCGTGGCCGATACCGATCGCGAGCAGCTCGACCGGCGAGCGCGTTTCGATCAGCTCGATGACCGCGCGCAGATGCCGCTCCAGATAATTGCCCGGATTGACCGAGAGCGTGGAATCGTCGACCGGCGCGCCGTCCGAGATCATCATCAGGATCTTGCGCTGCTCGGGCCGGCCGATGAGCCGGTTATGCGCCCAAAGCAGTGCCTCGCCGTCGATGTTTTCCTTGAGCAAGCCCTCGCGCATCATCAGCCCGAGATTGCGCCGCGCGCGCCGCCACGGATGGTCGGCGGATTTGTAGATGATGTGGCGCAGATCGTTGAGGCGGCCGGGGTTCGGCGGCTTGCCGTCCTTCAGCCATCTCTCGCGCGCCTGTCCGCCTTTCCAGGCGCGGGTGGTGAAGCCGAGGATCTCCACCGAAACGCCGCAGCGCTCCAGCGTGCGCGCCAGAATGTCGGCGCAGGTCGCGGCCACCGTGATCGGCCGGCCGCGCATCGAGCCCGAATTGTCGAGCACCAGCGACACCACCGTGTCGCGGAATTTCGTGTCGCGCTCCTGCTTGAAGGACAGCGGCTGCATCGGGTCGATGACGACGCGCACCAGCCGGGCCGGATCGAGATAGCCTTCCTCAAGGTCGAAGTCCCAGGAGCGGTTCTGCTGCGCCATCAGCCGGCGTTGCAGCCGGTTGGCGAGCCGCCCGACGACGCCGGAGAGATTGGCGAGCTGCTTGTCGAGGAAGGCGCGCAGCCGGTCGAGCTCCTCTTCCTCGCACAGGTCCTCGGCGCCCACCGTCTCGTCGAAGGCGGTGGTGAACACCTTGTAGTCGATCTCTTTCGGCAGGTTCAGGAACGGATTGTCGTTGCGCTTGGCCTCGCCCGGCGTCTCGGCGTCGGAATCGTCCTCGTCGGAAAGGTCGTCGGAAGTGGCGTCGGTCGCTTCCGTCTCGGCCGATTCTTCCTCGTCCGCGGAAGCTTCGGCATCTTCAGACTGCGACTGCTCAGAGCCTGAATCCTCCTCGCCGCCTTCCTCGCTCTGTTCCTCGCCCTGCTGCTCGTTCTCTTCGTTTTCCTCCGAGTCGTCGGTTTCCTGGTCGTCGCCGAGCTCCTCGGCCATCTCCATGGAAACCAGCATGTCGCGCACGACGCGGGCAAAGGCCTGCTGGTCCTCGAGCTTGGCCGACAGGCCGTCGAGGTCGCCGCTCGCCTTCTCCTCGACCCAGGGGCGCCACAGATCGACCAGCCGCTCGCCGCTCTTCGGCACGGGACGTCCGGTGAGCTTTTCGCGCACCATCAGCGCAATCGCTTCCTCGAGCGGCGCGTCCGCCTTGTCCCTGACGTCGACGAGGTTCGCCTTGGCGTATTTGTCCTCGAGCATCGAGCCGATATTGTCGGCCACGCCCTGCATGGCGCGGCTGCCGATCGCCTCAACGCGCGCCTGTTCGACCGCGTCGAAGATAGACCGCGCCAGCTTGCCTTCCGGCGCCAGTTTGTTGTGGACGCGCTGATCGTGGCAGGCGCGCTTCAGCGCCATGGAATCGCCCAAGCCGCGCGTGATCGCGATGTCGTTGCGGGAGGCTTTCTTCGGCAGCTCGGGCAGGCGCGCGCGGTTGCCGGCCAAGGCCGGACGGTCCTTGGCGAAGCCGACCTCGAGGTCCTTGTCGCCGGCGACGGCACGCATGCACACGGTGACGGCGCGCTTGAAGCTGTCGGCTTCAGACCCGTTCTTCGGCTTGTTGCGCGTGTTGTCGCCCGGACCCGCCATGATCATTCCTTGCGCGATTGGTGCTGAAAGGCTGGAGGCCTTTCGGCTGCGCGCCTAGCCCAGCACCACGTTGGCGGCGCTCTCCGGCAGATCCTCGCCGAAGGCGCGCTGGTAGAACTCCGCCACCACCGAACGCTCCAGCTCGTCGCACTTGTTGAGGAAGGTCAGCCGGAACGCCATGCCGATGTCGCCGAAGATTTCGGCGTTTTCGGCCCAGGTGATGACGGTACGCGGGCTCATCACGGTGGACAGGTCGCCATTGATGAAGGCCGAGCGCGTCATGTCGGCGACGCGCACCATCTTGTTGACGATGTCCTTGCCCTTGCTGTCGCGATAGTGCTTGGCCTTGGCCAGCACGATGTTCACTTCATTGTCGTGCGGCAGGTAGTTGAGCGTGGTGACGATCGACCAGCGGTCCATCTGCGCCTGGTTGATCTGCTGCGTGCCGTGATAGAGGCCGGTGGTGTCGCCAAGGCCGACCGTGTTGGCGGTGGCGAACAGCCGGAACGCCGGATGCGGGCGGATGACCCGGCTCTGGTCGAGCAGCGTCAGCCGGCCCGACGATTCCAGCACGCGCTGGATGACGAACATCACGTCCGGGCGGCCGGCATCGTACTCGTCGAAGCAGAGCGCGACATTGTGCTGATAGGCCCAGGGCAGGATGCCGTCGCGGAATTCGGTGACCTGCAGGCCTTCCTTGACGACGATGGCGTCCTTGCCGACGAGATCGATACGGCTGACATGGCTGTCGAGGTTGACGCGCACGCAGGGCCAGTTGAGCCGCGCCGCCACCTGCTCGATATGCGTCGACTTGCCGGTGCCGTGATAGCCCGACACCATGACGCGGCGGTTGTAGGCAAAGCCGGCGAGGATCGCCAATGTCGTCGCCTTGTCGAACAGATAATCCGGGTCGATGTCCGGCACATGCTCGGTCGCCGCCGAATAGGCGGGCACGACCATCTTGGAATCGAAACCGAATTTCTCCTTCACCGACACCGTCGTGTCGGGCAGGTTGGCGATGTCGCGATCGACCTTGTTCATCTCTATCAACGTCTCCACGGGCGAAACGCCGCGTTTCGCCGGCAATCGATTTTGTCCGGGGGCGGTCTTAGAGCCTTTTCCAACCTTATGAAAGTTGGAAAACGACATGGGACCGTAGGGCCGCTCAGCACAATCCTGCTTGCTTGAGCACGCGATAGGCCTGCAGCACATCGCGGAACCGGTCTTCCGAACCCCTGTCGCCGCCATTCGCATCCGGATGGTGGCGCTTAACGAGTTCCTTATAGCGTGCCTTGATGTCCTGACCAGTCGCCTTTGTATCAAGGCCAAGCGTTTCCAGCGCCTTGGCCTCAAGCGGCTTTGCCTTGCGCTCGCGCGGCTCGCGCGCGCCTGAACCGAACAGATTGAACGGGTCGCGCATGCGGTTGTGGTAGCCGGCGCGGCCCGAACGCTGTTGCGCGAAATCCGGCGCCGAGCGCGTTCCGCCGACATTGGCGCCCATGCGCCAAGTCGGCCTGTGGCCGGTCAGCGCCTCCTTCTGGAAGCGGGCGATCTCTGTGTCCGACACGCCGGAGAAGTAGTTGAAGCCCTTGTTGTATTCGCGCACATGGTCGAAGCAGAAGCGGAAATACTCGCCCTCCTTGAGGCGCCCGACCGGCGCGCGATGCGTTCCCGCCTCGTTGCAGCCATCCCACTGGCAGATCGGCGCGCGCGACTTAAGCTCCGCGTCCTTCTCCGGCCGGATTCGAATTTTCTCGAAATATTTGGGATACGCTTTCATCTCACCCATTTATGGGCTGTTCGCACGTGCGAAACAAGAATTGACATTTCGCCGATGATCGCCCTAACCGCTGAATCGCGGCTTAAAAGCGGTCGAAATTCAAGATTTTGCGGCTGTGCCGCAGATGTGGGGAAGGGAACCCAGGATGTCCATACAGTCGACGATGGAAAACAAGCTGAAGGCGGCGTTTTCGCCCGAAAGGCTCGCCGTCATCAACGAAAGCCACCTTCACGCCGGCCATCACCATGTCGAGTCGGGCCACCATGCGACGTTCGACGGCGCCGGCGAGACGCATTTCCGCGTCCGCGTCGTCTCTGCCGCCTTTGCCGGCATGGGTCGCGTCGAGCGCCATCGCGCCGTCAACGAACTGCTCGCCGACGAATTGAAAGCCGGCGTGCATGCGCTGGCGATCGAGCCGGCCGCGCCCGGCGAGAAGACGCGCTGGTAGTCAGCCGACGGTCGCCTTGAGGAAGGCCAGCGCGGCCGCGGTCAGGGCATCGCCGTCCTCGCCGAAATCGCGATTGATCGACATATGTGTATAGGCGCTGCCGTCGAACAGCGTCACCTTGGTGCCGGTGGCGCGCAAGCGTTCCGCGAAAGCTTTCGATTCTTCGCCTCGCCTGGATGCCCGCGAATAGGCGATGAAGGTCGGCGGATGCTTCCTGCCGTCGACATAGCTCGCCGGCGACAGCGCCGCCCACTGTGCCGGGTCGGAAAAGGCACGCGCATAAGCCCGAACCATACCGCCATTCCTGGAAAGCGCGGCAAGATCATAGGCCCTGGTGTCGTCGAGGATCAGCGCGGCGACACCGGGCAATCCGCCGCGCATGCCGGTCAGCGCAATCAGATGGCAGCCGGCCGAATGGCCCATGCCGACGATGCGATCCGGATCGCCGCCATGCCAGGCGATGTTGGCGCGCACATAGGCGTAGGCCTTTTCGACATCGCCGGCCTGGGTGGCGACATCCGCTTGCGGCAGCATGCGGTAATCGATCGAGACGAACACAAAGCCATTGGCGAGCAGGAAGCCCGGCTTGGCGCCGACCTGGCTGCGCTTGCCGAACCGCCAGGCGCCGCCATGGACGAAGAAGATCACCGGCAGCTTGTTCGCATCGTCGCCTGCATGGACATCGAGCTTGGCCGGACCGTAATCGAGGGTTTGCGGTTCCGGCTGGCCCGGACGCCCGGTCGCCGACGCACCTGGCGGCAACAGTGCCGCCAGCGATGCCGCGATGAGCCTGCGTCGATTGATCATCGTCATCTCCGGTTGCGGCGACAGCGCACGGACCCTGGCCACGCACCTCATTTACTGACCAAAAATGACAACTTTCGGTGCGAAAACAAATCCAGTCCTTGACGGTCCGCCGGCAATCACCACGTATCTTACTAGGCGAGCATTTTCGGCCGAATCGGAAACTCCGGGGGGCCGATGTCGGAGTGCGGAGAGCTCCCCTTCATGTGAAGGGAACCACAATGCTTTCCGGCAGTTGATGAAGCGATGAGCCGATTGGCAGCCTGTCGGCTCCGAGGCAAAGCATCATGCGCGAGAATCAAACAGACGTCTTCGATCTGTTTTCGGAGATTTATTCCAACGCGGCTCAGGAGGAGATAAGCCTCCAGCAATACCTGCTAGCTTGCCGCGAGGACAAATCCATGTATGCCTCGGCGCCCGAACGCATGGTTGCGGCAATCGGCGAGCCGAACCTGATCGACACCAGCAAGGACGAGCGGCTCGGCCGCATTTTTTCCAACCGCACCGTCAAGGTCTATCCCTCCTTCTCCGATTTCTACGGAATGGAGGACACGATCGAGCGCATCGCCGGATATTTCCGCTACGCCTCGCAGGGCCTCGAGGAGCGCAAGCAGATCCTCTATCTCCTCGGTCCGGTCGGCGGCGGCAAATCCTCGCTGGCCGAACGGCTGAAGAAGCTGATGGAGGAGCGCCCGATCTACACGCTCAAGGTCGGCAACAAGATCAGCCCGGTCTTCGAATCGCCGCTCGGCCTTTTCCATCCCGACCGCATGGGCGATCTGCTGGAGGATAAATACGGCATCGCCCGCCGCCGCCTGAACGGACTGATTTCGCCCTGGGCGGCCAAGCGCCTCGACGAACTGTCGGGCGACATCTCCAAATTCAGCGTCGTCAAGCTGATGCCGTCGCGGCTGCGCCAGATCGCCATCGCCAAGACTGAGCCCGGCGACGAGAACAATCAGGACGTCTCGGCGCTGGTCGGCAAGGTCGACATCAGGCAATTAGAGCACTTCAGCCAGTCCGACCCGGACGCGTATTCCTACAGCGGCGGCCTCAACCGGACGACGCAGGGGCTGCTCGAATTCGTCGAGATGTTCAAGGCGCCCATCAAGGTCCTGCACCCCTTGCTGACGGCAACCCAGGAAGGCAGCTACAACGGCACCGAGAATTTCGGCGCCTTCCCCTATCAGGGCATCGTCGTTGCCCATTCCAACGAATCGGAATGGCAGCAGTTCAAGAACAACAAGAACAACGAGGCCTTCCTCGACCGCATCCTCGTGGTCAAGGTTCCCTATTGCCTGCGCATCACCGAGGAAAGGCACATCTACGAGAAGCTTTTGCGCGAAAGCGAATTGGCAAGCAGTCCCTGCGCGCCAGAGGTGCTGGACATTCTCAGCCGTTTCACCGTCTCGACCCGCCTTGCCGAACATGAGAACTCACCGCTCTACACCAAGATGCGCGCCTATGACGGCGAGAACCTCAAGGAGGTCGATCCGAAGGCGAAGTCCGTCCAGGAATATCGCGACGCCGCCGGCGTCGACGAAGGCATGACCGGAGTCAGCACGCGCTTCGCCTTCAAGATCCTGTCGCAGACGTTCAACTACGACACCAAGGAGGTGGCGGCCGATCCCGTGCACCTGATGTACATCCTCGAGGAGGCGATCAAGCGCGAGCAATTCCCGAAGGAAACGGAGGCCGCCTATCTCGAATTCATCAAGTCGGAACTCGCGGCGCGCTATGCCGAGTTCATCGGTCACGAGATCCAGAAGGCCTATCTGGAATCCTACAGCGAGTACGGTCAGAACCTCTTCGACCGTTACATCGCCTATGCCGATGCCTGGATCGAGGATCAGGACTACAAGGACCCCGACACCGGCCAGATCCTCAACCGCGAGGTCCTGGACAAGGAGTTGTCCCAGGTCGAGAAGCCGGCCGGCATCGCCAATCCCAAGGACTTCCGCAACGAAGTGGTCAAATTCACCTTGCGCGCCCGGGCGCGCAACCATGGCCGCAACCCGTCCTGGACGAGCTACGAAAAGCTTCGCGAGGTCATCGAGAAGCGCATGTTCGGCCAGGTCGAGGACCTGCTGCCGGTGATCAGCTTCGGCTCCAAGCAGGACAGCGTCACGGAGAAACGGCACAACGAATTCGTGCAGCGGATGGTGGAACGCGGCTATACCCAGCGGCAGGTGCGCCGGCTGGTCGACTGGTATATGCGCGTGAACAAGGCGGGCTGATCAAAGCCGGGACGGTTCCATGCCGATCTTCATCGACCGCCGCCTGAATCCGAAGGACAAAAGCCTTGGCAATCGCCAGCGCTTCCTCAGGCGTGCCCGCGAAGAGCTCAAGCGCTCCATCCGCGACAAGGTCCGCGCCGGCGGGATCGCCGAGCTCGACCGCGAGCACGCCGTGCCGATGCCTCGCAAGGGCACCGGCGAACCGACCTTCGGCGACGACAAGGAAAGCGGCCGGCGCCAGCACATCCTGCCCGGCAACCGGACGTTCAGCCCTGGCGATCTTATCGACAAGCCTGGCGGCGGCGGAGGCTACGGCTCGGCTCCGGGGACCACGGAATCCGAGGACGACTTCCGCTTCGTGCTGTCACGCGAGGAAGTGCTCGACCTTTTCTTCGAGGACCTCGAACTGCCGGATCTGGTCAAGCTCAGTCTAAAGCAGATACTCAGCTTCAAGCCGAAGCGGGCGGGTTTCGCGGCAAGCGGCGCGCCGACCAACATCAATGTCGGGCGCACGATGCGAAACAGCCACGGGCGCCGCATCGCGCTCAGGCGTCCGAAGCAGGCTGACGTGGACGCCATCGCCGGGCAGATCGCCGAGCTGGAATCCAGGCCGCCGGATGCAAAGACACGCGAACGCATCGAGGCTCTGCGCGACGAGTTCGATCGGCTGGAGCGCCGGCGCAGGCGGATTGCCTATGTCGATCCGGTCGACATCCGCTTCAATCGCTTCGACCCGCAGCCGCGGCCGAATGCCAGTGCCGTTATGTTCTGCCTGATGGACGTCTCCGGATCGATGGGCGAGCGAGAGAAGGATTTGGCCAAACGCTTCTTCGTGCTGCTGCATCTGTTCCTGACGCGACGATACGAGCGCACCGAAATCGTCTTCATTCGCCACACCCATGAGGCCAAGGAGGTGGACGAGCACACGTTCTTCTACCACACGCAAAGCGGCGGCACCGTCGTTTCCACGGCTCTCGAGGAGATGCATCGCATCATCGAAGAGCGATATCCGGCCTCTGAATGGAACATCTACGCCGCCCAGGCCTCTGACGGCGACAATTTCGCCACCGACTCCGAACGCTGCATAGAACTGCTGGACCGCAAACTCATGGGGCTTTGCCAGTATTTCGCCTATGTGGAGATCATCGATGAGCGGGAAAGCCACATTTTCGGCTCGACCGAGAACGGCACGTCGCTCTGGCGCGCCTACAACGCCGTCGACGGCAAATGGCCGAACTTCCAGATGAGGCGCATTGCCGCGCCGGCCGACATATACCCGGTCTTCCGCGAGCTCTTCGCCAGGCAGCCCGGCTTACGCAAGAGCGCTTGAGGGCTTCGGCGATGGTCAACCAGGCGCGCAAGTCCGAACTGCTGTTTTCCGGGTCCGACTGGGATTTCAACAAGCTGTCCCGGGTCTATGACGAGATCGAAGCGATCGGCCGCGAAGTGCTTCACCTCGACATCTACCCGGTGCAGATGGAGGTCATTTCCTCCGAGCAGATGCTCGACGCCTATTCGTCGATCGGCATGCCGCTGATGTACCGGCACTGGTCGTTCGGCAAACGTTTTCTTTACGACGAGCTTCTCTACCGCAAGGGCGCTCGCGGTCTGGCCTACGAGATCGTCATCAACTCCAACCCCTGCATCGTCTACCTCATGGAGGAAAACACCATGGCCCTGCAGGCCTTGGTGACCGCCCATGCCGCGCTCGGGCACAATCATTTCTTCAAGAACAATCATCTCTTCCGGCAATGGACGGATGCCGGCGGCATCCTGAGCTACCTGGACTTCGCCAAGAGCTACATAGCCCGATGCGAGGAACGGCATGGCCTGGCCGCCGTGGAGGCGATCCTGGATTCGGCCCATGCGCTGATGGAGCAAGGCGTGTTCCGTTACCGTCGCCCGCCGAAACTGTCATCGGAGCAACAGCGCGAGGGGTTGCGCGAGCGCCTCGAATACGAGGAACGCTCATTCAACGATCTGTGGCGAACGCTGCCGCCCCCGCAGGGAAAGAACAAGCCGGAAGCAGGGGACGAAATCCTTGCCGAGCGCAAGAAATCGCTCAATCTGCCGGAGGAAAACCTGCTCTATTTCCTCGAGAAGAACAGCCTGGTGCTTGAGCCCTGGCAGCGCGAGATCGTCAGGATCGTGCGTGTCATCGCGCAATATTTCTACCCGCAGCGGCAAACCCAGGTGATGAACGAAGGTTGCGCCACCTTCGTGCATTACACGCTCATGAACACGCTGTTCGACCGTGGCCGCATCGGCGAAGGCGCCATGCTGGAGATCCTGCGCAACCACTCGAACGTCATCTTCCAGCCGGCCTATGACGATCCGCGCTTTTCCGGCATCAATCCCTATGCACTGGGTCTCGACATGATGCAGGACATCCAGCGCATCTCGACGGCGCCGACCGCCGAGGACCGCGACTGGTTTCCCGACATCGCCGGCCGCGGCGACTGGCGCGACACCCTGCTCGACGCCTGGGCCAACCACCGCGACGAATCCTTCATCCGCCAATATCTGAGCCCGACGCTGATCCGCAAATGGCGGCTCTTCGTGCTCGCCGACGGCGCCGACGAGCCGCACTATGAGGTGGCCTCGATCCACAATGAGCGCGGCTATGCCAAGATACGGTCGGCGCTCGCGCAAAGCTACGATGTCGGCGCCAGCCGTCCCGACATCCAGGTGGTTGACGTCGACCTGCTGGGCGACCGGCATCTGCGGCTCCAGCACAAGATCAAGGACGGCGTCATGCTCGAGGCCCAGAGCCGCGACGCAACCCTGCGCCATATCCGCAGGCTTTGGGGCTATGACGTCAGCCTGGCGGCAATCGATGCTGGAACCGGCGCGATGCTCAGCGAGCGTTCGACCAAGGAATTGTGAGCCGGGGCTCTGAGACGCCTGGTTTCTTCGGCGTAGGGATTTTGAAAGGTTGCAGGGTTGTCGGGCGCCAAGGTTTTCACCATTCGCTTCGGTGAAATCAGCGCAGATGTTGGGGGTTGGCTGAAGCCTCTCAACCTCGTCATCCCTGGGCGGAGCAGCCGCGAAGCGGCGTCGCGGAGACTCTGGGATCCATTCCGTGACCCTGATCGAAGAACGCAGCGGAGCAGAATTCTGCACCGCAGCAGCGCTCATGCGTCACGGAACGGATCCTCGGGTCTGCGCGCGTCGCTAGGCTCCTTGCTCCGCCCGTGGATGACGAGGCCGGACCGTTTCGGCCAATCTCCAAGGCATACCAACTGCCAACGCGACATGGCCGACCAGGCAAGATTTCTGTGTTAGTGAACTAGCTTTCGCTGGCGGGACGTATCCTCAACCTCGCAATGCGGTTCTTGTCCCGCTTCATCACCACGAAACGCTTGCCGTGGAAGGTGAAGGCCTGCTTCTCCTCCGGGATCGACTGCGTCTCATGGATGACCAGGCCGGCAATCGTCGTGGCTTCCTCGTCGGGCAGGTCCCAGTCGAGCGCGCGGTTCAAGTCGCGGATCGGCACCGTGCCGTCGACGACGACGGAGCCGTCCGCTTCCTTCTTCACGCCCTGCATGTCGATGTCGTGCTCGTCGGCAATCTCGCCGACGATTTCCTCGATGATGTCTTCCAGCGTCACCAGTCCTTCGACCTCGCCATATTCGTCGACGACGATGGCGAAATGCGCCTTGCGGCGCAGGAAGGCGTTGAGCTGTTCCTGCAAGGTGGTGGTGTCCGGCACGAACCACGGCTTCGCCGCGATCTTCATGACATCGATCCGCGAAAAGTCGTTGCCGAGCTCGTTGAGGGCTCTCAGCAGATCCTTCGCATGCAGGACGCCGACGATGTTGTCGAGCGAACCCTTCCACAGCGGCATGCGGGTGTGCGGGCTCTGCAGGATTTCGCGCACCACCGCCTCCGGCGCATTGTCGGCATTGACCGAGCGCATATTGGTGCGGTGGACCATGATATCCGACACTTCGAGTTCATCGAGGTCGAAGAGCCCTTCGAGCCGATTGCGCTCCTCACCGGCAGCCGCGCCCTCGCGGCGGGCATCGTCGCCGCCTTCATCCTTGCCGTTGCGCTCGGTCCGCTGCGGCGGCTCGAGCGGCCGCAGCGCGTAGCCGAAGGCGGCAAGCAGTCGGGTGCGCAACAGAAGCGCCGAAAGCAGGATGACGGCGAGGACGGCGGCGACGATCCAGCCGGCGTCGGTCATCCGGAACGGCTCCTCTTGGACCGTTCGGGATGGCTCGTCTTGAGGAAGGACAGCACTTCCAACGGCGGCACGTCCTTGGCGATGAAAGCCTGGCCGATGCCGCGCGTCAGGATGAAGGTCAGCGCGCCGCGCGACACCTTCTTGTCCTGGGTGATGAAGCCGAGCAGCGCCTCGGCATCCGGCAGCTCGCCCGGAATATCGGCCATGCGCCAGGGCAGGCCGACGGCGCGCAGATGCGCTTCGACGCGCCCCGCGTCGTCCGGGCTCGCCAGGTTGAGGCGCGCCGAGAAGCGATGCGCCAGCGCCATGCCGATGGCCACACCCTCACCATGGACGAGGCGCGCCCCGTCATAGCGCGTGGCCGCTTCCAGCGCATGGCCGAACGTGTGGCCGAGATTAAGCAGCGCCCGGTCGCCGGTCTCGAACTCGTCACGGGCGACGACGTCTGCCTTGGCGCGGCAGGCCTCGGCGATCGCCTCGACCCGTGCCGGGCCGCCGGCAAAGACTTGCCCCCAGTTCTGCTCAAGCCAGGCGAAGAAGACCGGGCGGTCGATCAGCCCGTATTTGGCGAGCTCGGCATAGCCGGCGCGGAACTCTCGGATCGGCAGCGTGTCGAGCACCTGGGTGTCGGCGAGCACCAGCCTGGGCTGGTGGAAGACGCCGACAAGGTTCTTGCCGCGGGCGCTGTTGATGCCGGTCTTGCCGCCGACGGAGGAATCGACCTGCGCCAGGAGCGAGGTCGGGATCTGCACGAAGTTCATGCCGCGCCGCACGATGCCGGAAGCAAAGCCTGCAAGGTCGCCGATGACCCCGCCGCCGAGCGCGATCACCAGGTCGCGGCGTTCGAGCTTTGCCGCGAGGACGCCGTCGACCACCTCTTCGAGATGGGCAAAACTCTTGGTCTTTTCGCCGGCGGGCAGCGCGATGACGGCGGACTGGATGCCGCCTTTCTCCAACCCCGCCTTCAGCTTGTCGAGATGCGCGGCGGCGACGTTCTCGTCGGTGACGATGGCCGCGCGGGTGCCGGGAAGCCGGCGCGCGATCTCGTCGCCGGAGCGCGCCAGCAGCCCGGAGCCGATCAATATGTCATAGGCGCGGTCGCCGAGCCCGACCTCGACCTTCACCGGTTCGGCATCGCTCACGACTGCACCTCGTCGGTTGTGGCGCTTGTAGCGCCTGTCGCGATCGCGTCGACGCCGAGATGGGTGCAGAGCGCCGCGACGACTTCGCCGGCGATGATCTCCTTGCGGTCGTCCCGCGTCGGCACGGTCAGGTCGGCGGTGGCGTAGACCGGATAACGCTCGCCCATCAGCCGCTCCAGCACGCCGCGCGGATCGGGATTCTTCAAGAGCGGCCGGTTCTGCTTCTTCGAAACCCGCTCCATCAAGAGGTCGAGGTCGGCCTTCAGCCACACAGACACGCCATAAGCCGTGATTGCCTCGCGCGTCTGCGCGTTCATGAAAGCGCCGCCGCCGGTCGACAGCACCTGCGGTCCGTTCTCCAGCAGGCGCAGGATCACGCGCTGCTCCAGCGCGCGGAATTCCGGCTCGCCATAGCGCTCGAACAGCTCCGGCACCGTCATGCGCGAGACGCTTTCGATCTCCTGGTCGCTGTCCATGAAGGGCAGCGAAAGCATCGCCGCCACCTTGCGGCCGATCGCCGTCTTGCCAGCGCCCATCAGCCCGACGAAGACAATCGAGCGGCTGCCGAGCGCTTCGATCAGCGCGGCGCGGCCTTCGTCCGTCGGATTGGGTGGCAGAGCGTTCATCAGGGCCTCTTTGCGCCGTATCGACATCAAAAGCCTGTTTGCGTCAAGCACGGCCGGACAACCGGGCGCGAAGCGTCCCGGCAAAACCTTCTGTTCACCGGAAGCCTTCGTCCTTGAATTGGCCGGATCGGCGTCCCATAAGGGCACAGGGCTTTGGAAACGCAGAACAACAAGACGGGCGAAATTGAATGCCGACTTTGTTTCGCTTCGTCGTGACGCTGGCGGTTCTTGCAGGCATTGCCTATGGCGCGATGTTCGCGCTGGCCATGTTCGTGGAGCCGAAAAAAGCGGAAATGAGCATCCGCATTCCGGCCGAAAAGCTCAACCCCAAGAAGAACTGACCAAGAAAACCGACAAAGAGCTGATCCCGGCCCGATGAAAAGCGCCGCCCGCATCGAAGCCTTCCTCGAAATGATGAGCGCCGAACGCGGCGCGGCGGAAAACACGCTCGCCTCCTATCGCCGCGACCTGGAGGATGCCTCCGAGACGATCCAGGGCGGGCTTGCAGGTGCTGGAGCTTCCGACATCCGCGCCTATCTCGACGACATCGCCGCGCGCGGTTTCGCGCCGACCTCGCAGGCGCGCAAATTGTCGGCGATCCGCCAGTTCTTCAAATTCCTCTACGCGGAAGGCCTGCGCGGCGACGACCCGACCGGCACGCTGGACAGCCCGCGCAAGGGCCGGCCGCTGCCGAAGACGATGAGCGAGGCCGAGACCGGCCGCCTGCTCGACCGCGCCGCGCTGGAAGCCGGCGAATCCGCCCCGGACGGCGACAGGCTGGCCGCGTTGCGCCTGCACGCGCTGGTCGAGGTGCTCTACGCCACCGGCCTACGCGTCTCCGAATTGGTTGGCCTGCCGGTGACGGTGGCGCTGCGCGACGACCGCTTCTTTATGGTGCGCGGCAAGGGCGACAAGGAGCGCATGGTGCCGCTTTCGACCAAGGCGCGAACCGCCATGCGCGCCTGGCTTGCCGCGAGGGCCGAGCGCCCGGCCTTTGCCGAAAGCCCGTTCCTGTTCCCGGCCTCATCCGACAGCGGGCATCTTTCCCGCCAGGTTTTCGCCCGCGATCTCAAGGGGTTGGCCGCGCGGACGGGGATAACCGCGGCAAAAATCTCGCCGCATGTGCTTCGCCATGCTTTTGCCAGCCATCTGCTGCAGAACGGCGCCGATCTCAGAGCCGTTCAGCAACTTCTAGGCCATGCCGATATCTCGACCACGCAGATCTACACCCACGTGCTGGAGGAGCGGCTGGTGCGGCTGGTCAACGATCATCATCCGCTTGCCGACTAGGCCTCATATCGCTATGTGAGGGCGACGTTCCACCCCCCGGAGCCGGCATTTCAGCGGTTCCGCCTGCCATTGCCTTCCGACGGATCGGTCCGCCCAAGCATGTACAACTACCTCGACTTCGAAAAGCCGGTGCAGGATCTGGAACTCAAGATCCTTGAGCTGAAGAAGCTTGCCGAGAACGGTGAGGCGGTCGATGTCGCCGAAGAGATCAGCAGGCTGGAAAAGCGCTCGCGCGACGCATTGCGCGACCTCTACAAGGCGCTCACGCCCTGGCAGAAGGTGCAGGTCGCGCGCCATCCCGACCGCCCGCACTGCGTCGACTACATCAAGGCGCTGTTCACCGATTTCACGCCTCTGGCCGGCGACCGCAATTTCGGCGACGACCAGGCGATCGTCGGCGGCTTCGCCCGTTTCCGCGGCGAGCCCGTCGCGGTGATCGGCCAGGAGAAGGGCTCCGACACAGCAAGCCGTATCAAGCACAATTTCGGCTCGGTGCGCCCCGAGGGCTACCGCAAGGCGGTGCGGTTGATGGAGCTTGCCGACCGCTTCCAGATCCCGCTGCTGACGCTGGTCGACACCGCCGGCGCTTATCCCGGCGTCGGCGCCGAGGAGCGCGGCCAGGCCGAGGCCATCGCGCGTTCGACCTCGGCTTGCCTGTCGCTGAAAGTGCCGTCGATCTCGGTGGTGATCGGCGAAGGCGGCTCCGGCGGCGCCATCGCGATTGCCACCGCCAACCGCGTCTACATGCTGGAACACGCCATCTATTCGGTGATCTCGCCCGAGGGTGCCGCCTCGATCCTGTGGCGCGACACCACGCGCTCCAAGGACGCGGCGACCAGCATGAAGATCACCGCGCAGGATCTTCTCGAGATGAAGATCATCGACGCCATCATTGCCGAGCCGATGGGCGGCGCCCAGCGCGCGCCGGAGACGGTGATTGCGTCCACCGGCGACCTCATCGCCAGGACGATGAAGGACTTTGCCGGCGCCAACACCGATTTCCGCGAGCAGCGCCGCGAGAAGTACCTGGCGATGGGCCGCAGCCTTTAATCGGGCATCTTGCGGTAAACTGTGGCGGCAACGACCAATTTCGCCACAAAAATGCCGCCGGATTCGGCTCAATGGACTTGCCGTGAGGGGTTGGCCCAATTTGTCGCGAAGGCTTGCGGTAAGGAATTTTCAAGGTTAACGGGCTTACGGTCCACTGGTGTTCAGCCTGCGGGTCAAGCCATGCCGAGAGCCGTTAGCCCGAAAGAAGAGACGTAGCCGTACCGATGTTTGCCAAGCTTGCCCGCACCGGAGTCCTTATCGCCGCCATTGGCGTCGCCGGCTGCAATGATTCATCGATGAAGGATTTCGCGCCGGAGGCCAACAAGCCGTTGCCGGACAAGATCCTCGCCGACATGAAGGCCAAAGGCATGGTGCGCACCTCCTCGGTAATGGCGCGCATCTTCAAGGAAGAAGGCAAGCTGGAGATCTGGAAGGCCAAGACCAATGGCCGCTACGATCTCGTCGCCAGCTACGACATCTGCAAATGGTCGGGAAAGCTCGGCCCCAAATACACCGAGGGCGACCGCCAGGCGCCGGAGGGCTTCTATACGGTGCGTCCGTCGCAGATGAATCCGCGCTCGAATTATCATCTGTCCTTCAACATCGGCTTCCCCAACGCCTATGACCGCGCCAACGGCCGCACCGGCCAGAACCTGATGGTGCATGGCGCCTGTTCGTCGTCGGGCTGCTATTCGATGACAGACGCCCAGATCGAGCAGATCTATGCCTTCGGCCGCGACGCCTTCCAAGGCGGCCAGACCGAGTTCCAGGTCCAGGCTTTCCCGTTCCGCATGACCGCCGCCAACATGGCGCGCTACCGCAGCGACCCGAACTATGAATTCTGGAAGATGCTGAAGGTCGGCTACGACAATTTCGAGATCACCAAGGTGCCGCCGAAGGTCGACGTCTGCGAGAAGCGCTACGTCTTCAATCAGGTCGCGCCCGAAGGCACGGCCTTCGACCCGACTGGCCCCTGCCCCGCGACGACCCAGCCGGATTCGTTGAAGACGGCCTACGCCAATTACGAGAAGAGCTACGACGCGGCCTTCAATTCGGCCGTAAAATCGAGCACGCCGCCACCGAAGCCGACGATTGCCGGCGTAAAGGAAGCCAGCATCGTTTCCGACTGGTCGAAGCGCCGCGCCCGCGGCGAGCGCGTGCCGATCGATCCGCCGTCGATGAATTCGGACGGCTCGGTGACGGAAACGACCCGCATGGGCCGCATAGATTCCCCGCTCGGCCGCAAGATGGCAGCAGCCGACGCGGAAAAGGAAGCCAAGCGCAAGGCCGAAGAGCAGCGCCTCGCGGCGATCGAGGCGGCCAAGGCCGCCAAGGAACAGGCAAAGGCGCAGGCGCTGGCCGAGAAGGAGGCCGCCAAGCAGGCCGCGCAGCAGCCGGTCGTCACCGCCGGCGTCGAACCCGCGGCCGTCCAGCCAGCGCAGCAGCCCGCCGATGCCGACCAGGGCACCGTGTCGAAGCTGAAGAAGAAGCTGCTCGGCATGTTCGGCGGCTGACATTTTTATGCATGTCGCCCAAAAGTGGAAGACGGTCTTGGGATAACGACATGCATGAACAAAAGGCAAAGCCGCCCGCCAACTACGATCTCAAGGGACTGAACTGTCCGTTGCCGGTGCTGAAGGCCCGCAAGCGACTGGCCGCGATGCGACCTGGCACCCGGCTGTGGCTCGAAACCACCGATCCGCTCGCGGTGATCGACATCCCGGCCTTCTGCGCCGATGCCGGTCACCAATTGGTCGAAACGGCCGCGGTCGCCGGCGGCCACCGCTTCCTGGTCGAGCGCGGCAACGCGGCCTGAGCCGGTGTCTTTTCGGCTTACAATCCAGCTATCGCCAGCGGATTGGCTTCCAGCGCCGCGCGGTCCGGCGTGTCGATCGACGGCTTGTTGGTGAAGGCGGCGAACAGCCGCCGGATATAATCATCCGGCATATCGAGCGTGATCAGCACCAGCCTGGTGCCGCGCTGGCCATCGGGCCAGGCCGGCAGTCTTGCCGGCGGATGCAGGATCTTCTGCACGCCGTGGATGACCACCGGCCGCGAGGGGTCCTCCGCGAGCTCGATGACGCCCTTCATGCGCAGGAGTTTCTCGCCATGCGTCGAGCGCAGAAGGTCGAGGAACATCTCGATCGTCGCGAACGGCACCGGGCCGTCATGGACAAGCGAGTGCGAGCGCACGCGCGTGTCGTGGCGATGCGCATGGTGATGGCGGCCATGATCATCGTCACCGTCATGGTGATGATGGTCGTGATTATGGTGATGATCCTGATCATGGTGATGATCCTGATCATGCGCCGCCTCTTCGCCAAGCCAGCGCCGCACGTCGGCGGACTTGGTCTCAGGATCATAGAGGCCGCAATTGAACAGCGCCGCGGCGCCGGCCTCGCCGACATCGAGCACGACGGCGCCCGGATTGATCTGCTTGAGTCTTGCCCGCAACGCCTCTACCCCGGCCGCGTCGGCAAGGTCGGCCTTGGTCAGCACGATGCGGTCGGCCACCGCGGCCTGTTTCACCGCCTCGACATGGGCATCGAGCGTCGCCTCACCGTTGACGGCGTCGACCAGCGTGATGACGCCGTCGAGCCGGAACGCCTGCACCAGCGCCGGATGCGCCATGATCGACTGCAGCACCGGCGCCGGATCGGCCAGACCCGTCGTCTCGACGACGACGCGGGCCAGTTTCGCGATACGGCCGGTCTGCAGCCGGTCGACGAGATCGGCGAGTGTGTCGACCAGGTCGCCGCGCACCGTGCAGCAGAGGCAGCCGTCGGAAAGCTGGATGATGCCGTCCGAGGCCTGCTCGACCAGGAGATGATCGATCGCAACCTCGCCGAACTCGTTGATGATCACCGCCGTGTCGGCAAGCTCCGGATCCTTGAGCAGCCGGTTGAGCAGAGTCGTCTTGCCGGCGCCGAGAAAGCCGGTGAGCACCGAAACGGGAATGGGAAAGCCGCTCATCAGCTTGGCTAGTTGGCAGCTTTGACGGGCTGGTCGCCCTGGGCTCCGGCGGCGGCCGTCGCCAGCGGCTCGGCGCCGGCCGGCGCCGGTCTGTCCGGCCGCCAGATCGGCAGCGGCACATCGGCATAGTTCTGGTCGACCTGGTCGACGAATGCCTTGGGCGCTGGCCCCGTGGCGCCGCCGAGTCCGACCGCGACCAGTGTCGGGTGGTCGAGCTTCACCTGGTAGGGCGATTTCGACTTGTCCTTGGCCGCAACCTCGGGCGCCGCCTCGGACTGCTCCTCCTTCGGTTTCTTCGCGCAGATCTCGTCATGCATGTCGTTGGGCGACAGCGTGTCGCCATAGGGCTTGAGAGCGCCAAGCGTGGTCGAAGTGGCCGACGGCATCTCAAAACCCAGATCGAGCAGCTTTGCCGCCGCTTCGGCGCGGCTGATCGCCGATTTCTCGCCAAGCACGACGGCGACCAGCGTGCGCCCGTTGCGCGTCGCCGAGCCGATCATGTTGAACCCGGAAGAGCAGACGAAGCCGGTCTTCATGCCGTCGGCGCCGGGATAGCGGCCGATCAGCAGATTGTAGTTCGGGATGGCCCTCTTGCCGACGGCAAGGCCCTCGATCGAGAACCAGGGCGCATATTGCGGAAAATCATTGCGCAGCGCCGCCACCAGCACGGCAAGGTCGCGCGCGGTCGTGTACTGTTCCGGCGAATAGAGCCCGTTCGGGTTGACGAAATGCGTGCCGACCATGCCGAGCCGGGCCGCCTCGGCGTTCATGCGGTCGGCGAAGGCGGCTTGCGACCCGCCGATATTCTCGCCGACGGCCATGGCGATGTCGTTGGCCGACTTGACCAGCATCATCTTCAGCGCATTGTCGAGCCGCATCACCGAGCCGGGCTTGAAGCCCATCTTGCTCGGCGGCTCGCCCGCCGAATGCTTCGTCACCTTGATCGGCGAATCGAGCGCCACCTCGCCCGCCTGGATCGCGCGGAAGGTGACATAGGCCGTCATCAGCTTGCTGAGCGAGGCCGGATACCAACGCTTGAACGCGTCCTGATGCTCCAGAATGGAGCCGCTTTTGAGGTCGAAAAGCACGACCGGGTTGGCATGCGCCGCGCCGGCGAGCGCCGGAAGCGCCAGCGCGCCTGCCAGCAACAGGTTGAGGAAATGCCTTTGCCGCATGATCAAATCCGAAATCGCCTCTTGCCGTAGTCGCCGCTGGGTCCGTAAGATTTCGTTACCCATCGCCAGCACAAATGCGGCTCGACCCTCGACCCCGGACCGCATTGTTGTGGTGCTATTTACCCTATGTGACGCCAAAATGGCAAAGTTCAACATAATCACAATTGCTGAGCAGCGGATCTGAACCGACTGCCGCCAATCAACCAAGAGATGGAACGATCATGCCGATTCTGAACCGCGCCGCGCAAATGCAGGAAGAAGTCGCCGGATGGCGACGACATCTGCACCAGACACCGGAGCTGAATTTCGACGTCTTCCAGACCGCCGGCTTCGTCACCGAAAAGCTGAAGGCGTTCGGCTGCGACGAGGTGGTGACGGGACTGGGCAAGACCGGCGTCGTCGGCATCATCCGCGGTCGCAAGGGCGATGGCCCGACCATCGGGCTGCGCGCCGACATGGACGCGCTGCCGATCGACGAGATCACCGGCAAGCCATGGGCCTCGACCGTGCGCGGCAAGATGCATGCCTGCGGCCATGACGGCCATACCGCGATGCTGCTTGGAGCCGCCAAATACCTCGCCGAGACGCGCAATTTCACCGGCACCGTGGCGGTGATCTTCCAGCCGGCCGAGGAAGGCGGCGGCGGCGGCAACGAAATGGTCAAGGACGGCATGATGGAGCGCTTCGGCATCGAGAAAGTGTTCGGCATGCACAACATGCCGGGCCTGCCGGTCGGCCAGTTCGCCATCAAGCCGGGCCCGATCATGGCCGCGACCGCCGAATTCACCATCACCGTCAAGGGCCGCGGCGGCCATGCCGCGATGCCGCACGGCACGATCGATCCGATCGTCATCGCCAGCCAGCTGGTCGGCGCGCTGCAGACCATCGCCTCGCGCAGCACCGATCCGGTCGAGGCTGTGGTGGTATCGGTGACGAAGTTCCATGCCGGCGACGCCTACAACGTCATTCCCGAAAGTGCCGAGATCGCCGGTACCGTGCGCACGCTGAAGAAGGAAGTGGCCAAGAAATCGGAAGAGCGCATTCGCGCGCTCTGCGCCGGGCTCGCCTCCGCCTTCGGCGCCACCATCGCGGTGGATTACGACGCCAACTACCCCGTCACCTTCAATCATGCCGAGGAGACCGTGTTTGCGGGCGATGTCGCCGCCGATATCGCCGGCGACAGCCATGTCCACCGCGCCATCCAGCCGGTGATGGGCGGCGAGGATTTCTCCTATATGCTGGAAGCCCGCCCCGGCGCCTTCATCTTCATCGGCAACGGCGACTCGGCCGGCCTGCATCACCCCGCCTACGACTTCAACGACGAGGTCATCCCGCACGGCATGAGCTATTGGGTGAAGCTGGCCGAAACCGCGCTGGCCGCCTGAGCGGCCGCCGGCGAAGGCCCCGCCGCCATATGCTTGGCCGGCTCAGCCGGCCTCGCCGAGACATTACGGCCTATGGGGAGGTCAGCATGCCCCTTGGCGAACCGACCCGAAGCGGCTATGTGTCTGGCCGCGTGGTCCCGTAGCTCAGTAGGATAGAGCGGCAGATTCCTAATCTGTAGGTCACAGGTTCGATTCCTGTCGGGATCACCATATTTTTCAAAGGCTTGGCGAGCAAATCGCCGCATGGTGGGTGTCAGGGCGATCCTGAAGTGAACGGCCCCGAAAGATGATACGTGCGCATAAGTGTGGAGAGACGGTTCGCGGCCTCGGCGAACGCTTCGCCTCCGGAAGCGATCAGCGCCGGTCGCTCCTGCTCGGACGCCGCCAGGATGCGTTCCCAGAACGCGGCAACGAGAGCGCTTGATCGGGCGAGGTCGGCGGCCACGTTTTGATCGTCGGCCAGCGCCGCCAGGTGCCGGAGATTGATGCCGCCGATACCGGGCGGGGTTTTCGCTCCCATGTCGACAAAACCGGAAGGCAGCGATCCTTTCAGATTGTGGACGCGATGGTCGACGATGGCGGCGCGGATCTGATCGATCGCCTGCTTGGCGCCCGCGACACGGGAGGGATGGTCGGTGTCGGCCGCGGCATGCGGAAGAAGTTCCAGACACTGGCCATAGGCTTCGACCAGCTTCAGATAAGGCAGCATCGGTCCTGAAAGCGTCGCGCCATCGGCAAAAAGGTCGGCATCGATCGCCGCGTGGGAAATACGGCCCGATTCCAATGCGCGCTCCAGCGCCGCCACGTCGACCAGTTCGCCGCGATCATAGTTGATGAGCACGGCGCCGTAGTTGAGAGCCGAAAGCACCTCATCTCCGATCAGCCCGGCATTGGCGTATTTTTGCCGGCCGGCATCGAAAGCGCCCAGGCCAAGATGGACCGAAAGCGCGTCCGCGCCGCGCGCCGCCTCCACCATGCTTGCGGCGTAGTCGAAGCCTTCCAGCTCGATCCATTTGCGGTGACGGGGCCGCGCATGGATGGTGACCCGCATGCCGAAGGCCTGGCCGAGCCTGGCGAATTCCCGACCGATGTTGCCATAGCCGATCACCGCCAGTCTTTTTCCTTCGAGCTTCTCGGTCGGGTAATGGCGCAGATCTTTTCCCGTATCGAACTGCCCGCCGGCGACCAGGCTGTTGAGCCTGTCCACGGGAAGATCCGGCCTGACTTTCAGCAGCGCCTTCATGGCCATTTGCGCGGTGGCGCGGCTGTTGATGCCCGGCGTGTTCATGAGAGGCGCTTCGCCGCCTTCCCCGCTGCCCCCACCCCACGATGCCGAGCCCATATTGCCGGTGCCGGTCCCGATGCGCACGCCGCCGAGGCGGAACCTGGCCTCCGCCGGAATGAAGGTAGCCGCGGCGATGACGGCGTCATAACGGCCGTCGCCAGCCTCGGCCAACAATTCTTCCCGCGTGCTCAATTGCGGCAGGTAGGAGAAATGCAGCCTGCCGGGATCGAGGGCGCCAGCGCTGCCGATGCCTGTCTGATGGAACACGCCGCCCTTGGCTTCGATGTAAGCCTTGACCTCGCTGTGATCGGGATTGCCGTCCGCGCCGAAGCGAAGGCCGACAAAGTCGCAGATCAGAATGTTGGCTGATGTCATGAACGTCGTTTCCCTGCAGCTGCCTCCAGCTACTCCGATCCGTTATCCGATGGACGACGTGAAGCGGCATATCCGGGTCGCAAGCGAGAGATTTGCCTCAGGAAGCTAGAACCTATCGGCTCTGACTTGGAAGGGACAAGCCGCTGAACAATTCATGGATCGGTCCGCTAATGGTTTTCATGGCCGGGACGAAACCCGCACGATCAGCCTGCCGAAATTGCGGGCCGGCGGTGCCGCGCCGGTCCCGCAATCGACGCATCGGTCTGGAGGGGCCGATGCGCCGTCACACCTGAACCTTCAGGCAACCTTGCGATCGGCCTGGCGCGCGAAGATCTCCTGAACCTTGTCCGCTATCGCCTTGCCGAGGCCGCAGTTGTTCTCGGCAGTGAAGTGGATGCCGTCGCAGCCGTCGGTGGTGATGAAATCCCCGGCATTGAGGAAATCGACCTTCGTGAAATCGGCCATGGCACGGTATTCGGCCGCGAGCGCCGCCGTCTTCTCATGGCCGCCGGCGAACATGCCCTGGAAGAAGGGATGCGGCATCGGGGTCAGCGGCGGCGGCGCGACCACCAGCGCCTGCGGGGCCGGATAGGGCGTGCCGACACCGCCGGCGCTGGTGAGAATCTGGCCGACGAGCTTGGCCATGCCGTTGGCGATCTCGTAGGGCGTGCGGCGGAAGAACGACTTGGTGTCATTGGTGCCGAGCATGACGATGACGAGATCGAGCGGCAGGTGGCTGGCGATGGCCGAGGGCAGATAGGCGCTGCCGTTGAGGCGCGGATCGTTGGGATCGTCGAGGCTGGTCGTGCGGGCGCTCAAACCTTCCTCGATCACATGATATCCGTCGCCCAGATGCGAGGCCATCACGCCCGTCCAGCGGTCCTGATAGGCGTAGCGATGCGTCGGCGATCCCTCGATGACCGGAATCCAGCCCCAGGTCAGCGAGTCTCCAAAACAGAGGATCGATTTTTTGGTCATGTCTCCAATCCATTTCCCTATGCGATTGACTATTGGCCGTCCCGAACTCGCCGCTCAGTTCGACCTGCTCCTGATGCCGTAGAGGATCGCCGCGAGCAGGATGATGAGGCCTTGCGCGATCAGCTTGCCGGGCTCGTCGACGCCGAAGGTTGTCATCACCACGAACAGCAGCGCAAAGGACAGCACGCCGAAGAAAGGCCCCCAGACGCCACCTTCCCCACGGCCGAAAACGACGCCGCCGAGGATGGTCGCGGCGACCGCCAGGATCGGCAGGTCGAGGCCGACCCGGACGCTGCCGACGGCAATCGAAGCCGTCTGGACCAGCGCGGCGATGCCAGCGAACAAGCCCGCCAGCGTATGCGCAAGCACGACCGTGCGCGCGACCGGGACGCCGGAGAAATGCGCCGCCTGCACGTTCTCGCCGACCGACGTCACATAACGGCCGAAGACCGTGCGCGACAGGAACAGCGACAGCGCCACCGAAACCACCACCCAGAAGATCACCGGCGTCGGCACCGGGCCGAGCTTGGTGTTGTAGATGTCGGCGAACATGCCGGGCACATCGCCGGGCGGCTTGCCGCTCGACAGATACTGCACGATCCCGACCAGGACGATGCCGACGGCGAGCGTGACGATGACGGCCGAGACCCGCCTCACCCCGACCATGAGGCCGTTGAAGAACCCGACGGCCAGCCCGATGGCCAGCGCCAGGACAATGAAGAAAGCCATGGAAGCGCCGGGAAAGACGCCGGACGAGATGGTGTAGTTGATGAGCAGGATGACACCGCCGCCCGACAGGTCGATGCTTCGCACCCGCATCACCAGAAGCTGGCCCAGCACCAATATGCCGAGCGGCACGATCTGGCGCACGAATATGCCCATGATGTTGAGATTGAGCATGTTCGGCCGCGCGATCCACAGAACCAGGAGCAGCACGCCAAAGACGTAGTAGGCAGGAGGGACGCGCAGGAAGCGGCGCATCATAGGATGGGTGAGCGCGGCAGCCACTTACAACCCCATCTTTTTGCGCGACTGCAGAGCGACCACAAAAAGCAGGATCGCCCCCTTGATGGTGGTCTGGATGAAGGGCGACACATTTGTCAGGTTCATGCCGTTGGCAAGCAGCGCCATGACAAGGGCGCCGATGACGGTCCCATGCAGGCTGCCGATGCCGCCGGAAAGCTGGGTGCCGCCGATGGCCACCGCCGTGATCGCGTCGAGCTCGAACAGCAGCCCGACATTTGGATCGCCCGAGACGATGCGCCCGGCGAGGAAAATGCCGGCAAGCGCCGCGAAGCAGGCGCAGATCACATAGGCAAGCACGATGTTGCGCCGGTCGGCGATGCCGAAATTATGCGCCGCATCCTCCACGCTGGACGAGACGCCACCACCGATCGCGAAAAGATGCAGCCCGAAGCGGGAACCGTAAAGCAGCTTCCAGGCGACCAGGAGGGTGAATACCCCCCAGAACACCGGCATGGGTATCCCGAAGAAGGAGCCGGCCACGGCGCTGATGACGATATCCGGCACCGTGCCGCCCGAAACCGGCCGCAATATCCGCGTGATCCCGAGCAGGATGTACTGCGTCGACAGCGTCGCGATGATCGGATGCACGTTGAAGCGGGTGATGATGAAGCCGTTGCCGAAGCCGACCAGCGCGGCCAGCACGAATACCGCCGGGATCAGCACCCAGGCCGGTCCGCCGAGGGCGAGCACCGCCGTCGTGAAGCTGATCATCGACCCTACCGAAAGGTCGAGCCCGCCGAGCAGGATGACGAACATCTGGCCGACCGCCGTGATGACGAGCGGCATCGCCTGCGGCACCAGATTGAGCAGATTCTCCCCGTTGAGGAACTGCGCCGTCTCGAGGCTGAGCCAAAGCGTGATGGCCAGAACGATCAGCAAGGGCAGCATCCACATGCCTTGCCGCGATCCTCTCGCGCCCGTCAGGCGTCTGCTAATGGTTGTCATCGGCGCTCACCTCTCGCCTCATTGGCCTCCCCGTTGGCGCTGAGCGCGGCGTCGAGGATGTTGTGCTCCGTGGCGTCTGCCGCCGGCATTTCCTTGACGATCGTGTCGTTGTGGACGACGCAGATGCGGTCGCAGAGCCCGATCAGCTCGATCGTCTCGCGCGACAGCACCAACACCGCCCCGCCTTTGCCGGCAAAGTCGCGCAGCAGCCGGTAGATCTCGGACTTTGCGCCGATGTCGACGCCGCGCGTCGGTTCTTCGACGAGCAGGATGTCGATGTCGGCGGCGAGGTAGCGGCCGAGCAGCACCTTCTGCTGGTTGCCGCCCGACAGCGTGCCGACGGGGGCGCTCGGACCGCTGGCCTTCACGGCAAGGCTCGACATCATGTCGGCGACCTGCCGCTGATAGCCGGCGGCCAAGGCCAGTTCCGACCGTTTCGAATGGAGTGCGGCGGCAATGTTGTGCGCCACGGAAAGGCCGAGGAAGAGCCCGTCTTCCTTGCGATCCTCTGGTACGAAGCCGACGCCCATTGCCTGCAGCCGGCGCACGCCGCCGCCAGGCGACACCGGCAAGGGCAGCGACTTGCCCTTGATCGTCACACGGCCGGCGAAAGGATGGTATTGACCGACCAGCGAGCGCAGGAAGCGCTGCTGGCCCTGCCCCTCCAGGCCGGCCAGCGCAACGATCTCGCCGCGGTTGAGCGCCAGCGAGAACGGCCTGGAGCGCTCGGTGATGCGGAAACCCTCGACCGAAAGCATGGCGGGGCCGGAGACATCGCCACGCTGGGGAAAGAGATCGGCCAGCTCGCGGCCGACCATCATCGCGATCAGCGACGCCGGCGTCATCTCGGCGATTGCCCTGGTGCCGACGAGTTCGCCGTCCTTCAGAACCGTGACGGTGTCGCAGATGGCGAAGATTTCGTCCATCCGGTGCGAAATGTAGACCACCGCCTTGCCCTCATCCTTCAGTCTGCGGATGTGGCGGTTCAACACTTCGACATCGGCGGCATTGAGCGCCGCCGTCGGCTCGTCGAGGATGAACACGCTGGCATCGGTCATGATGCCGTGCGCGATCTCCACGAACTGCCGTTCGGCGATGCTGAGCCTCGACACCAGTGTGCCCGGATCGAGCGTGAGGCCGAGCTCTGCAAGCGCCTTGCCCGCCTCGCGCCGCATGCGGCGATGGTCGACCCCGCCGAAAGCAGTGGTCGGTTCTCGGCCGAGAAACATGTTTTCGGCGATCGTCAGATTGGGCAGCAGCGACAATTCCTGGAACACCGTCGAGATGCCGGCTTCCAGCGCATCCTTCGGCCTGTGGAAGGCGATCTGGCGCCCATCGCGCAGAATGGCGCCGCCATCCGGCTGATGGACGCCGGCGAGGATCTTCATCAACGTCGATTTGCCGGCGCCGTTCTCGCCCATCAGCGCATGGACGGAGCCCGATCGGAGAGCGATGGAGACGCCCTTCAGCGCCGCCGTGCCGGCAAAGGCCTTCCGGATATCCGACATTTCGACAAGGGTTTTCACGAAACAAGCACCACTGCATTCAGGAGTATTCGGTGGCGCGGGCCCACGTCACCGCGCCACCATGGCGCCACCTCTACTTCTTGGCGTAGAACTCCTTGAGCTTGTCTTCGGGCAGCTCCGACGGCCACCACACATTGGCCGAGAGATCGTCGCGATAATATTTCTTGATCTTCTCGATATCCCAGCCGGGCGGATTGTAGTCGTAGTGCTTCTTCAGCTCCTTGCCTTCGAGCAGGGCCACGGCGGCGCGGATGCCGGCCGCGCCCTGGGCCGGGCTATATTCCGCCGAGATCGACTTGAAGCCGTCGGCGATCCACTGGCCGAAGAAGCCGTTGTTGCCCTCGCCGGTGATCGGCGGGATCTTGGCGCCGAACTGCTTGAAGACGTCGACGCAGGCGCGCGTCATATCGGCGCCGGAAGACCAGATGCCGTCGACCTCGGGATTGTTCAGGTAGAGCGTCTCGCAGAGCTTCTTGGCCTTGTCGTACTGCCAGTCGCCATGCTCCTCGGCGATGATCTTGACGTCGGTCCCCTTCAGCGCCTGCAGCAGGCCGTTGTAGCGGTTGGTGTCTTCCGGATGGCCGGCGAGCCCGCGCAGCACCCAGATATTGCCCTTGCCGCCGAGTTCCTTGACCAGGAAGTCGCCCATCACCTTGCCGAAATGCTCGGCGCCGCCCTGGATTTCGGTGGTGAAGGCGTCGCTCTCGATACGGCCGGTATGCACGATGACGGGAATGCCCGCCGCCACGGCCTTGGCAATGCTGGCGTCCGCCGAGGTTGACGTGACCGGCTGGACGATGATGGCGTCGACCTTCTGGGCGATCAGGTCCTCGATGTCGGCGACCTGCTTCTTCTGGTCAAAGCCGGCATCGAGCAGGATGAATTTGCTGATGCGCTTGTCCTTGGCGGCGGCAGCCTCCGCCTCATGCGCGACCTGCACCGTCCAGGTGTTCGCGTTTACGCCGAAATGGCTCATGCCGATGACCCAGGGCGGATCCTTCTTGAATTTCCCGGCCTCGACCGCTGGATTGTCGCCGGCACGGGCGGTAACCCCGTCGAGCAGCGATACCTCGTCGGCGAACGAGGGAGCGCACCACATGGTGGTCGCGATCACTGCCGCTGCGATTGATTGGATAATCCGTCTCACTGAGCCATCCTCCTTCTCAAGCTCCACGAGCCCTGGTGACCAGGGCCACGACTTCCCCATCGGCGTCCGGCCATGGCCAAACGCCGCACCTGCCGGGGCGATCCCGGCACTGCTTCAGTTCATTGCTCAACCCGAGCGCATGGCTGCTGGAGACAAGGTCCAGCGTTGCCGCCATGGGTCATGGCAGCCTATCGGCACAAAAGGTTCGGGGCATTCCTCCCAGGCTCACTTTCAACCATCGATCCGGTGGACTGTCAATAATTATTCAGAGTGATGGATTATCTTTGCGGCTTGCGCTACCTTTCCGCCGGATGGCAGGGTCGCTCGACTCGGACGACCGACTCTCGTCCGACAATTTCTGCAAATCAGAACCTTGGCTGGATCGGGGAGGAGCATGCGATCGGTCTTGTGCTACGGCGACTCCAACACGCATGGGCAGGTACCCGGCGGCACACCGCTTGACCGCTACGGTCCGGCCGAGCGCTGGCCCGGTGTCATGGCAAGGGAGCTGGGCGTCGGCTGGCATGTCATCGAGGAAGGCCTTAGCGGCCGTACGACGGTGCGCGACGATCCCATCGAGGGTGCCCACAAGAACGGACGTACCTACCTCAGGCCTTGCCTGCAGAGCCATGCCGTTCTCGATCTCGTCATCATCATGCTGGGGACCAACGACCTCAAGGCGCGCTTCAACCAGCCGGCTTCGGAAGTCGCCATGGCCATGGGCTGCCTCGTCTACGAGATCAAGGAGCTCAAGCCTGGCCCGGGCGGCAGCGTGCCCGAGATCATGATCGTCTCCCCGCCACCGATGCTGGACGACATCAAGGAATGGCGGTCGATCTTCGCCGGCGCGCCTGAGAAGTCGCGGCAGCTGGCGCTCGAATTCGAGATCATCGCCGATTCGCTCGAAGTGCATTTCTTCGACGCGGGCTCGGTCGTCACCTGCGATCCGCTTGATGGGTTCCACATCAACGGACAGGCCCATGTGTCGCTTGGCCGTGCACTGGCCCGCGAAGTCGAAGCAATCGGGTGGCCGGATGAGCGATAAACGCGGCATACGGGTGTCCCGCACGACCGATTGCGAGAGGACGCACCATGCCTGACATGCGCTTTGCGCCGCCGAACCCGCTCCGCATCGCGGACCGCGCCAGCGGCCTCAACGCCGTCAGCGTGCGCAGCTACAACGAACGCCTTGTGCTGTCGTTGCTGCTTCAGAGCAAGGATATCACCCGTCTCGAGATCGGTGAGCGGACCGGCCTGTCGGCGCAGACTGTGTCGGTCATCGTCCGATCGCTCGAGCAGGAAGGGCTGATCGCCAAGGGTGAGGCCCAGCGCGGCCGTGTCGGACCGCCGACGGTGCCGATCTCGCTCAACCCCGAGGGTGCCTATTCCGTCGGCATCAGCGTCGGCCACCGGCAGGTGGAGGTCGTGCTTGTCGACTTCGTCGGCTCGATCCGCTCCCATACGGTCCTGCCGTTCTCAGCCGCACAAGACACCAACCACCCGCAATTCATGACCGCCATCGCCAAGGCGATTGCCGATCTGCCCCGGCATCTCCACTCGCGCATTGCCGGTATCGGCCTTGCCCTGCCCGGCGACGAAGCAGAACTCGAGCTAACGCCGAAAGCGGCACGCGAGCGGTTCGACGCCCTGCAGGAGGAGGTCGAGAGGGAGATCGGTTATCCCGTCTACGTCCAGAACGACATCACCGCCGCTGCCGGTGGCGAAAGCATGTTCGGCGTGGCAAAGCATCTTTCGGACTACCTTTTCTTCTATCTCGGCGCGCGCCTGCACAGCCGCCTGGTCCTCAATCACCAGATCTACAACACCACTGCCGCGGTGAGTTTCGACGTCGGCATCCTGCGCCTGGAGCAGGAGATCCGGAAAAATGGCAATTCGCCCTCCGAGCTGTGGGAGCGGCGCGCGGACTGGCCTTCGTTCGGCGATGCCGAGATCGCGTGGCAACGCGAGCTGCTGGAGCAGATGAAGTCGTCGATAGCGGCGCTGAAGCCATTCGTTCCCGTGGCTTCGGTCGTCCTGTCCTCTTACGCGCCGCAGGCGGTCTGCAAGGCGATCTGCCGGGAGCTGGAACAGGCTATGCCTGGTATAAGCGCCATAGCCGGCAACATCGAGCGTTCGCCCAAGGCGGTGGGAGCGGCGGGCCTGCCCTTCAGCTCGCGGTTCATGGTGGAGTGACGTTCATGGTCACCGGCGTCTCGCTGCCCATCGACGGCGGCTACACCTGCCGGTGATATCGGGCGCATAACAAACGCTGGACCACGCCACCAGCAGCGGCGGGACAGCGGCCGCTTGAGTCAGCCACGCCCCAACGAACCCAGCCGGTCAGCCTGAGATAATTTCGTAGCGAAGGATCTGGGCGTCGCCGAGGGCCGATCTGCGTCCAGGCGAGATGACGCCGGAGCCGAAGAGGAGAATATCTTCGCGGCGTACGAATACTTCATTGCCGGGCCCCATCGACACAAATGTGCCCGACGAGCTGCGCTCGACAAGCCGGACCTTGCCATTCGAAATGCTGAAGGTCGCGTGGTGCCTTGAGACCCAGGGCCGCGGGACAACGATATTGCATTCCGGAGATCGGCCGATCGTCACCAATTCGTTGTTTCGGCAGGACCGCACCTGATCTTGATAGCGGATGACCAGATTGATCTGCGGCGGCGGAGTGGAGCGCCTATCGACAAAGGTGCCTCGATTGGCGACGAGCGTGCTGAGCGCCCCATCGTCGCTCCTCAGCGTATAGACATCGAAGAGTTCTTGCTTTCCCTTGAAGGCCATTTTGTCGAGGAGCCGCAAGGTACTGCGGCTGCCCGCGGAAAGGGCTTCGAAGAAGCTCTGGCTGATCAGGACCTCCCCGGGGTTGGCCGTGGTGGACAATCTTGCGGTGACATTGACAACGTCGCCGAACACCGCGCCACGCGCGCGAATGACCGCCCCGAAATGCAATCCGATCCGGGCGATCAAAGGTTCTTTCGTCAGTTGGCCGCCAATCTGGCAGACGGCCCTCAGCGCCGCCTCCGGTCTCTCGAACAGGCTGAGCACGTCATCGCCCTTCGAGTAAATGAAGTCACCGCCGTGCTGGGCGACGATCTCGCGTATCGCGTCGAGGCAATCCGAGACCTGCCGCAGGGCGGCATCGTCGCCGATGCGCTCATAAAGTGTCGTGCTGCCCACGACATCAGCTAAGAGGACTGCGGCTAGAAGTCTTTCCTGATCCATCGACTCGTATCCGCCCGAGAGCGTGGCGTGTATAACATACCAAAGGTGACCTTGACTTTATCTACCTGCGCGCCCGGGCGCCGGCGCAACGGGGCAAGTGCTTTGGCGCGATTATCCTGGACGGACAGGCATCTGCCTTCCCGCCAAACGGGTTATCGGCGTCAAAAATAGCGGCGATAAAGAAGTTTCGTTTCCCTAACCCGGGCTGCCGGCCGCCGGATTGGCGATGATGGCGGCCCGGAAGCGGGCGACGAAATCGTCGAGCGCCGGGCGCTCGGCGTCCGAGATCGCCCAGTAGGAAAAGGCGTCGTCGGTCCAGTGGACCAGAAGGAAGCCGCCCGCCGAGAGATCGTCCGCCACCGGCACCGATTTGGCCTCGTTCTGCCGAGGTGCGGCCACCAGCGTGATCAGATGCTCGTGATGGCGGTAGACCAGTGCCGGCATCGGCCTGTCCCCAATCACCTCGACGCGGCCGCCAAGCAGCGCGTAGCCGTCCTTGGCCATGTCGGGCGCCGGCGGCGACACGCCGATGCGCCCGTCGAGCCATGGCTTCACCGTATGCCGGTCGGACGAGACGATGTCGACCGGCGTCGCCGCGAGCAGGCTGCGGCGATGGCCGTTGGCGACGGCCACGGCGAAGCTGTCGGCCCCGTTGTCCGCCGTCGTCAGCCATTGTGTCGCGCCGCTGGCCAGAAACGCCGTCAGCGCGATCGATGCCGCCATCTGGCGCCAGTCGAAGGAATTGAACCAGCGCGGCGCGCGCGGCCGCATCGCGATGACCTGGCCCTGCTGCTGTTGCGGCACGGAGGGCTGTGCCTCCACCCTCATATCTTCAGCCTGCGTGGCCTCCGCGACCTCGGGATCCTTCACCTCGGCGATCGCCGCGATGCGCGCCAAAAAGTCGTCACTGACGGCGGGCCGCGGCACATTGGCGAGCGCACCGCGCAGCGCCACCAGGCGCGCATGTTCGGCGGCGAGCTCCGGATCGGCGGCCATGCGCCGCTCGACCGCCAGGGCAGCCGCGGCATCGAGCTCGCCATCGACAAGGGCGTGGATCATCAGCTTCATATCCTGCGGGTCTTGCGGCAATCCATCCTCACGCGGGCGATTTTCATGCGGGCTCATGGCGCCCTCCAAGTTCCGTCATCAAGAGACCGCGGGCCCGCGCCAGCCGCGACATCACCGTGCCTTGCGGCACGCCGAGCATGGTGGCGATTTCGCGGTAGCTGAGACCGTTGATGTCGCGCAGCACCACCGTTTCGCGGAAGGCTTGCGGCAGCCTGGTGATCGCCGCTTCCACCGCCGCCGAATTCGCCTTGGAGATCAGCACCGCCTCCGGGCTGTCGGCATCATTGTCCGGCGGCGGCGAGACGTCGTCGAGATCGGCGAGGTCGCCGACGGCGACCACGCTGCGCGGGCGGTTGCGCGCCATCCATGTGTAGGAAGCGTTGCGCACGATGGTAAGCAGCCACGCGCGGGAATTTCCCCCAGCGAACCCGGCAATGCCCGCATGCGCCTTGAGGCAGGCCTCCTGCACCACATCCTCGGCGTCGGCTTGATTGCCGGTCAGCCAGCGGGCAAGCGACAGCGCATCGCTCAGATGCGGCAGCACCACTTCGGCAAAACGCGCGGCCAGCATCTTTTCGCTCAACACCGTTCCGCCGTCGGGCGCTCCCGCCACGGGTCTGCCGCCGCCCTCAGCGGGAGGCGACGATCTGTCCCTGCTCGTGCGGGTGAAGATCGCGACCGCAGGCGATGGCGCCTGCTTCGAGGGAGGAGAAGGCATTGGTGTCACCGGAGTCAAGTGTCTCGGAAGCAAGGGGCGCCTCGGAAGAGGACGGCGCATCGCCGGCTGCAACGGGATGCTCGCCGTCATGGTCGTGGATCTCGATGGTTGCGATCGGCACGGGATCAGGGTCGGCGGCGGGGCGGTATCGCCCAGAACAGATGCGCCCAGCTCCAACGCTCCAAGCGACGACGGCTGACGCCTTCGCCTCTTCAGCCCGTGCGTATTTGTCTTCGCGCCGCTTCATGATGGTCTCCGCTGTTGCGCACAAATGGCGCATGCCCTGGAGACCGGCGGACCGGGTGGTTTATTCCCGGCCGGTCGGCTTTTTCGTTCACGCTAACGTGATCGGACGGCGTGCCCGCCTACAGCGCCAGCAGCGCAAGCCCCGCCAGCGCAGATCCCGCCAACGTCGGCAGCATGCCGAGTTTCAGCTTGAACATGGCGACCATCGCCGCCGCCGACAGCAGCGCGGCACGCCAGTCGAGCGAGGACAGGACCGGAACCTCCACGCCCCAGCCGACACTTGCTACCTTGCCGAAGACGACATGCAGCGCGAACCACAGCGCCAGGTTCATGATGACGCCGACCACCGCGGCGGTGATCGCGCCAAGCGCCGCCGCCAGCGCCTTGTTCCGTCTCAATTGCTCGATGTAGGGCGCACCGAGGAATATCCAGAAGAAGCAAGGGACGAAGGTGACCCAGAGCGTCAGCAGCGATCCGAGCGATCCAGCCAGCAGCGGGTTGGCAAAGCCGGCATGGCGATAGGCGGCGGCGAAGCCGACGAATTGCAGCACCAGGATCAATGGCCCCGGCGTCGTTTCGGCAAGCCCGAGCCCATCGACCATTTGGCCGGGCGAAAGCCAGCCGAACGACGTCACCGCTGCCTGCGCGACATAGGCAAGAACGGCATAGGCGCCGCCGAAGGTGACGACGGCCATCAGGCTGAAGAAGCCGCCGATCTGCGCCCAGACGCTCCCCGGCCCCGCCAACACGGCGATCAGCGCCGCCGGCCCCAGCCAGACCGGCAGCCAGATGGCGATGGTGCGGACGGCATGCCCTCGCTTCGGCATGGTGTGGCCGAGTTCGCCCCGCTCGAACATCAGGTCGACCGCGCCCCTGGTCTCGGCGCCGGCCGCAGTCTTGCCATGCGCCGAGACGGAGAACAGCGCCGGCGCGAAGCGGTTGCCGGCCCAGCCGATCAGCCCGGCTGCGAGCACGATCAGCGGGAATGGCACCCGGGCGACATAAATGGCGAGGAAGGCCGCCACGGCGATCGCCACCATCGCACGGTTCTTCAGCGCCCGCTTGCCGATGCGGATCACCGCCTCGACGACGACGGCGAGCACCGCCGCCTTGATGCCGAAGAACAGCGCCTCGACGACCGGCGCGTCGTTGTAGAGCATGTAGAAGCCGCTCAGGCAGAGCATAACCAACGCGCCGGGCAGCACGAACAGGATACCGGCCACGAGGCCGCCTGCCGTCCGGTGCAGCAGCCAGCCGATATAGACGGCGAGCTGCTGCGCCTCCGGGCCCGGCAGGAGCATGCAGTAGTTGAGCGCGTGCAGGAACCGCTCCTCGCCGATCCAGTGGCGCTCCTCGACCAGTTCCTTGTGCATCAGCGCGATCTGGCCGGCCGGCCCGCCAAAGGAGAGCAGGCCGATCCTGGCCCAGAGCCGCGTCGCTTCGCGGAAACTCGGCGCGGCCGGAATCTCGGCCCGTCGCGCGGCGGCGTCCTTGGCAAGCGCGCTCATTGTGCCTTGCCTACAACCGGCCAGTTATGCGTCTCGTCGGTGGCGTCGCGGCACCAGCGGAAGAAGGCGTCGTAGAGAAGCATGCCGGCTTCGAGCTGTTCGAGGTCATCACGGAACATGCGCGACAGGCCAAGCGAAGCGGCGAGGAACCCGGCCGCCTGCGGCACGAGGTCGAGGCGCGCCGTATCGGCGGCGCGCACGATCAGCGCCAGGCGGTCGAGCGCATCGACGCGCAGTCCGAATTCCTCGACCATCGTGTCGAATGTGCAGCGATCGCCGCGATGGCTCCAGAACACGCCTTCGATATCGAAGGGAACCGCGGCGAAGCGATCCGCGACCAGAGGCACCTCGGCAGCGTCGACGAACAGGAACACCGCATCGGGATCGACGAAGCGGCGGATCAGCCAGGGGCAGGCAATGCGGTCTACCTTCGGCCGGGAACGGGTGACCCATATGGTGCGGCCGTTCTGGTCGCGGGGCGGGATCGCGCCGGCCGCGACCAACGGCGCGCTGGCGGCGGCCCAGGCCTCGAAGCCGCCTTCCAACGACTCCGCCGGAATGCCGTCGTGGCGCAGCCACGCGGCAACGCCTTGCGAGAGTTTCTGCCCTCTCTGGCAGATGACCACGACCTTGCGTCCCGAAAACTCCGACGCCCAGCTTGAGACAGTCCTGAAATCGCGCCGGCATGACGCCGGCAACAGGCGCGGATCGGCTTCATAGTCCTCGTCGGTGCGCACATCGACCAGGCAAGGCGCATCGGGCAAGCCGACGAGACGGGAAAGCTGCGGAACGGTAATTGCGGTTGTTGACGGCATGGCGTCCACCTCCAGAACACAGAGAGTTTGGACGCGATCGTTGGGCTGACGCCTCACGGGGTCGTCGCGAGGAACCCCTTGGCCAGGATGCTGGAACGCTCCCCTACGATTGTCAAGAATTCAAATTGCTAATGCATGTCGCGCAAAAGTGTGCAGCGGTTTTGCGATAACGACATGAATGAAAACAAAGGCTTAAAGCGCGTCGCTGAATCCGCTTCAGCGCGACACGCCTTTAGGGAAGATGGGAGCTCCGCCCTGTCTCCCTTAAACGGTCGTTGCCCTTACTGCGCCGTCCAGCCGCCATCCATCGCCAGGGTCGTGCCGGTGATCTGCTTGGCGGCGTCCGAGCACAGGAACAGCGTCAGCGCGGCAAGCTCTTCGACGGTGACGAATTCCTTGGTCGGCTGCGCCGCAAGCAGCACATCGTGCTTGACCTGCTCTTCGGTCATGCCGCGCGCCTTCATCGTGTCGGGGATCTGCTTTTCGACCAGCGGCGTCCAGACATAGCCTGGCGCGATCGCATTGACGGTGATGCCGTCCTGCGCGACTTCCAGCGCCACCGTCTTGGTCAGGCCGGCAATGCCGTGCTTGGCCGAGACATAGGCCGACTTGAACGGCGAGGCGACCAGCGCATGAGCGGAAGCCGTGTTGATGATGCGGCCCCACTTGCGGCTCTTCATGCCGGGCAGCACTGCCTTGATGGCGTAGAAGGCTGCCAGAAGATTGATGCGGATGATGGCTTCCCACTTGTCGTCCGGAAATTCGTCGATCGGCGCGACGTGCTGGATGCCGGCATTGTTGACCAGGATGTCGAGGCTGCCGAACGCTGCCTCGGCCTCGTGAACCATGGCGCTGACGGCGGCGCCGTCCATCATGTTGGCGTCGGAGTAGCGGCACTTGACGCCGAAATCCTTCTCGATGCCGGAACGCTCCTGCTCGATCGCCGCGGCGTCGCCCAGGCCGTTGATGGTGACGTTGGCGCCCTCGGCGGCGAAGGCGCGGGCGATTGCCAGGCCGATGCCGCTCGTCGAGCCGGTGACGAGCGCATTCTTCGAAGACAGGGAACCCATGGGAGATCTCGCGACAGGAGGACAGGAGGGAAGACTATGAAGACGGACAGCCGGAAAGGCACATGATTTGTGCGCCGCAGCATCACAATGCCACACCCATATGTCGGCGCTATTACAGCTCCGCGATGGGGTTTGCCGGCTGTAGGAAGTGTCGTCTTGGCGCTGACACGGCACTGTCATGCTGCTGTGCAACATATTTGCCAGCGCATTCGCGCGGGGTCATTTCAAACCTGTTTGGGGCACCAGCCATGGAAATCGCCGACGTCGTGAAGCGGGCCTATGCGATGCCGCTCACCAACCCGTCCTTCCCGCCAGGCCCTTATCGCTTCTTCGACCGCGAATACATCATCATCACCTACCGCACGACGCGCGAGGCGCTGGAAGCCGTCGTTCCGGCGCCGCTCGAGATCGACGAGCCGCTGGTCAAATACGAATTCATCCGCATGCCTGACTCCACCGGCTTCGGCGACTACACCGAGACCGGCCAGGTCATCCCGGTGCGCTACAAGGGCCAGCATGGCGGCTATGTGCATTCCATGTATCTCGACGACGATGCGCCGATCGCCGGCGGCCGCGAGCTCTGGGGTTTCCCGAAAAAGCTCGCCAGCCCCAAGATCGTGCATGAAGGCGAAGTTGTGGTCGGCACGCTGCATTATGGCAGCGTTCTGTGCGCCACCGGCACGATGGGCTACAAGCACCGCGAGGCTGACCACGACCAGGTGCTCGCCTCGCTCGCCGCGCCCAATTTCCTCATCAAGATCATCCCGCATGTCGACGGCAGCCCGCGCATCTGCGAGCTGGTCCGCTACTACCTCACCGACATCACGCTGAAGGAAGCCTGGACGGCGCCGGCCGCGCTCGACCTTCGCCCGCATGTCATGGCCGACGTCGCCAAGCTGCCGGTGCTCGACATCGTCTCTGCCGTTCATTTCACCGCCGACCTGACGCTGGGTCTCGGCGAAGTCGTGCATGATTACCTCGCGGACCACGGCCGATCGGCTGCCGGCGCGAAGGAGCTGGAGAAAGCCGGTGCTTGAGCGCAACCGCAGCAAGGCGGCCGCCGCCACCATTCAGGAAATCACGGCGCAATATGACCGCATCGCCCTGGTCTTCCAGGGCGGCGGCGCGCTCGGCGCCTATCAGGCGGGTGTCTATCAGGCGCTTGCCGACGCCGGCTGTGAGCCGACCTGGCTTTCCGGCGTCTCGATCGGCGCCATCAATGCCTCGATCATCGCCGGCAACGAGCCGAGCCGCCGGCTGCAGCGGCTGGAGCAGTTCTGGCAGACGATCTCGGGCCGCAAGATCTGGGCCTATACGCCCGAAGGCGACATCTACCGCGACATCCGCAACCAGACCTCGTCGTGGATGACCATGACGATGGGCCAGCCCGGTTTCTTCAAGCCGCGCAGTCCCAGCCCCTGGTTCCAGCTGACGGGAGCGGAAGGCGCCACCAGCTTCTACGACACCGCCGAGCTCAAGGACACGCTGGAGAGCCTGATCGACTTCGACGTGCTGAACGACGGCAAGAAGCGCTTGAGCGTCGGCGCGGTCAATGTCAGGACCGGCAACTTCGTCTATTTCGACACCGACAAGGTGCGCATCGAGCCGGAACACATCATGGCGAGCGGCGCGCTGCCGCCGGCCTTCCCCTCGATCCGCATCGAGGGCGAATATTACTGGGATGGCGGCATCGTTTCCAACACGCCGCTGCAATATCTGCTCGACCAGGAAGAGGATCGCTCCTCGCTGGTGTTCCAGGTCGATCTGTTCAGCGCCCGCGGCGTGCTGCCGCGCGGCATGGCCGACGTTCTGTCGCGCCACAAGGACATCATGTATTCCAGCCGCACGCGCCAGAACACCGACAACTTCCAGCGCATCCATGCGCTCAAGATGAAGCTGCTCGACGCGCTGAAGCGCGTGCCGCCGGAGCAGCTCAAGGACGGCGAGAAGGAACTGATGGCCGACTATTCCGATGCCGGCGTGGTCAACATCGTCCACCTGATCTACCAGCACAAAGGCTACGAAGGCCACGCCAAGGACTACGAGTTTTCCGGCACCTCGATGCGCGAGCACTGGGAGATGGGCCTGGAAGACACCGAACGCACGCTGCGTCACAAGAAATGGCTGATGCTGCCCGACAACGCCGACGGCGTCACCATCCACGACCTGCACCGCGAAGACCCGACCTAAGGGTCATGGCCGCCCGGGCCGCGTCGCGGCTTGGGGTCCTGACGCACGTCAAGAAGCCTAATGCATGTCGCGCAAAGTGACCTCGGTTTTGCGACGACGACATGCATCAGGCAACGACCTAAAGCGCGTCGCGTGTATCCGTTTCGACGCGACACGCTTTAGAATTTGAGATCGGCGCCTGCCCGCAGCAGCAGCCAGTAGAACAATCCGGTCGCCCCACCCGCAAGCAGCATCGCCAGCAGGAAGCCGCCATGCGTATGCGTGAACGGCAGTCCTTCTGTGTTCATGCCGAAAATGCCGACGATCAGCGTTCCCGGCAGGAGCAGCGCGCTCATCACCGCCAGCGCCTTCAGGCTGCGGTTCGATTCGTCCGCGAGTTCCGCCGCGACCTCTTCCTGCAGCAGCCTTGCCCGGTCGTTGACCATGACGACTTCGCGGTCGAGCCTTTTGAGGCGAGCCGCCAGCTTGCCCAATATCTCATGCGCGCCGGCCGACAATTCCCAGCCGGCACGGTTCTCGTCCAGGAACAGCGCGACCTGTGCCGCGATCGGCCGGTGCAGCGACACCCCCAGGCGACGCACCTCCTTGATCCGGCGCCGCTCGTCGGCAAGGCGCTCGGTGACGAGACGGTCCTCGACCTCGTCAAGCTGCTTCGTGGCCAGCGCCAGCCGCCCGCTCGCGCTTCCGCAGAAGGCAAGCACGATAGCGCCGAACAGCTCGAAGGCGGTCGCCGGTTGGAGCCCTTGCGAAAGCGCCTTGTTCACCTCTTCCACCGCTGCCAGCGAATGGCGCCGGCCCGTCACCAGCAACCGGTCCGTCACGGCGAAATGCAGCCTGCCGATGGTGGTCGACCTGCGTCCGATCTCGCCATGCAGGTCGGCGGCGATACCGTGCACGACGCCCTTTTCATGCGCCAGCGCCATGCTGTCCTCATGACCTTCCAGGATCGCATGCGCCGATTGCGGCAGCGCGCAGGCATGGCTGATCCAGGAATGCGCCCGCTGGTCGATGAGATCGACATGCAGCCAAACCCAGCCGTCCGGCGCGGCAAGTGCTGCTTCGATGTCCTTCGGCGCGATCGGCTGCGGCGCTTGGCCGGCGGCGCCGCGATAGGCCCAGATCAGGCCGGGCGCGTGGTGGCGGCTGTCGTCCCAGGCAAGCAGCGTCAGATGCGATGCCTCATTCATGGCCGCCACTCGATCAAATGCTCGAAAGCAAGACGGCGCCGGAACCGGCGCCGTCGATGTTGTCGGTCAGGCAAGAACCGCCGCTCAGAAAACGTGGCGCAGGATCACGAACAGCACGAAGGCCAGCGCGATCGAGCAGGGCAGCGTGAGCACCCAGGCCAGCAGGAGGTTGCGCACGGTCGACCACTGCAGGCCGGAGCCATTGGCCGCCATCGTGCCGGCGACGCCGGACGACAGCACGTGCGTCGTCGACACCGGCAGGCCGAAACGGTCGGCCATGCCGATCGTCACCATCGCGACCAGCTCGGCGGCGGCGCCCTGGCCATAGGTCAGGTGGCTCTTGCCGATCTTCTCGCCTACGGTGACGACGATGCGCTTCCAACCGACCATGGTGCCGAGGCCAAGCGCCAGCGCCACGGCGATCTTCACCCACAGCGGGATGAACTTCGTCGCGTTGTCGACCGCCTTATGGTAGTCGGTCACCGACTTCAGGTCGGCGTCCTGCATCGGCAGCAGCTTCTTCTTGTCGATCAGCTTCAGCGCTTCGCCGATCAGGTAGATGTCGTTACGCGCGTTGCTGACCAGGTCGGTCGGCACGTTGTCGACGGAAGCATAGGGCTGCAGCTCGGCAGTCGTGTTGTGGATATAGGTTTGCAGCGCAACGGTCGTCTGATCGTTCCATGTCTTGCTGCGCACGGCTTCCTGCACGGCTGCCTTTGCGGCATTGGCATCGGCAACGGTGACGCCGGGCTTGGCATATTTGCCCAGCGCCGTCTCGACGCTGGCGGAGGCCGACTTGTAGGCTTGGAGATAGTTGATGTCGGGCGTGCGGTTGAGCGCATAGGCGGTCGGCACGACGCCGATCAGGATCAGCATGATCAGGCCCATGCCCTTCTGACCGTCATTGGAGCCGTGCGCGAAGCTGACGCCGGTGCAGGTGAAGATCAGCAGCGCGCGGATCCACCATGGCGGCGGCGCGTTGCCCTTCGGCGCCTCGTAGAGCGCCGGATTGCGCACCAGGAGCTTCATGGCATAGAGCAGGATGGCCGCGGCGAAGAAACCGACGATCGGCGAGACCAGCAAGGTGGTGCCGACATTGGTCGCCTGCCCCCAGTCGACGCCGCTGGTGGCGCTTCCGGCCGGGGCCATGAACTGGTTGGCGAGACCGACGCCGATGATCGAGCCGACCATCGTGTGCGAGCTCGAGGCCGGCAGGCCGAGGAACCAGGTGCCGAGGTTCCACAGGATCGCTGCGACGAGCAGCGCGAACACCATGGCGAAGCCGGATGACGAGCCGACCTGCAGGATGAGCTCGACCGGCAGCAGCGACAGGATGCCGAAGGCCACCGCGCCGCTCGAGGTCAGCACGCCGAGGAAATTGAAGACGCCCGACCACATTACGGCGAATTCGGCCGGCAGCGACCGCGTGTAGATGACGGTGGCCACCGCGTTGGCGGTGTCGTGGAAGCCGTTGACGAACTCGAAGCCCAGCGCAATCAGAAGGGCGATGCCGAGCAGGATCCAGGGCACCGTCTTGGCGATGGCAAGATCCTGGCTGAGCGCATAGCCGACATAGATGATGCCGACGAGCACCAGCACGCCGAAAGCCGGCAGGAACCATTTGGCACCGCCCGATTGTTCTAGGGGATGATCCGGTCTCGGGATCCCCGCCTCACTGGAAACTACGTCCACCATTGTCCCACTCCATTTGCATTGCAGCAAAGAACCGGGGAGGAGGCTATGTCTCTAGGATGAAGCTGGTGTGACGCTCTTAACCGTTTGGTCACCACCAAACAGTTTGGTCACTACCAAACAGTTTGGCGACCTATCCGGCTATCTTCAGGAGCGAGGACACCAGAAGCTTGCGCTCGTCTTCGGACAGCACGTCTGAATCAAACAGATTCATGCTGCGCATCCCCTCGATGGCGAGAAAGCAGACCAGCAGCGAGCCGAGGTCGTCCGTCTCTCCCTTCAGCCGTTCGAACAGCTGGTGCTTGAAGGCCTTGATCGGCGTCAGAAAATCGGGATCTTCGGCGATCGCCGAGAACATCCAGGACGCCGAGGGTTTCGGCCGCTCGCAGTCGTCGGCCGACAACTTGATATAGGCTGAGAGCACGCTTTCGTGGCCGGCCTCGCTAGCGCGTGCTTCTAGCGCCTTCTGGAAATCGCTGAGATAGCTTTCGACCAGCCCCTGCATCAGCTTGGCCTTGGTTGGGAAGTTGTAGAGCAGGCCGCCTTTCGACACGCCGGCGCGGCTGGCGACCGCCTCGAGCGACAGGCTTCCCGGGCCTGCCTCGCGCGCCACGTCGGCGGCGGCGGCAAGTATCTTTTCGCGTGAGTTGGCCCTGGGTACTCTCATCACGCCTCCCCCTACATTAGCCTAGGCGGAATTGACAAGACCGTCCAGCCGGTACAGTAAGGCGCGCCATTTGAAATCGGGACCTTTCGTCGATATGTGTCCCGGCATCGATTGATTTGCCGGTTGCCGGCTCGAGGGGACCATCCGTGAAGCGCTTTTTCATCATCGCCGGATTCTTGCTGCTGCTCGCCTTGGTATGCGTCGGCATCGTTGGTTTCAACTTCATGCGCGATGCCGGCATCAAGCAATTCTTTGCCACCATGAAGCCGCCGGCCGCTACGGTCTCGACCGTGATCGTCAAGCCGGCCGAATGGACGCCCGGCGTCGAGGCGATCGGTACCGTCAATGCCGTGCGCGGTGTCGACCTTACCGTCGAAACAAGCGGCATCGTCAAGGACATCCTCTTCCACGCCAACCAGAAGGTCGCCGCCGACGCCGTGCTCTTGCAGCTGGACGACGCGGTCGAGAAAGCCGATCTGGTGGCGCAGAAGGCGCAGGCCGCGTCGGACCAGGCGGCGCTGACCCGTGCGATCGAATTGCAGCGGCGCGGCGTCGGCACGGATGCGACGCTCGACGCCGCGCGCGCCGCGGCGGACGCCTCGGCCGCGCAGGTCAACAAGATGCAGGCCGTGCTCGATCAGAAGCAGTTGTCCGCGCCCTTCGGCGGCACGGTCGGCATCCCGAAGATCGACGTCGGACAGTACCTGGCCCCCGGCAACTCCGTCGTGACGATCCAGGACCTCGACACGATGCGGGTTGACTTCACGGTTCCCGAGCAGCAGCTGCCGCTGCTCAAGATCGGCCAGACCGTCAAGCTCGGCGGCAACCTCGCCGACATGACCTTTGCCGGCTCCATTCGCGGCATCGATCCCAAGATCGATCCGGCAAGCCGGTTGGTCTCAATTCGCGGCGAGGTCGCCAATCCGGAAGGCAAGCTGACGCCTGGCCAGTTCGTCCAAATCCGCGTCGAGCTGCCGCAGGAAGACAATGTCATCTCCGTGCCGCAGACGGCGGTGACAACCAGCCTCTATGGCGATTATGTCTTCGTGGTCGAGCCGGCAAAGCCCGCCGGGGCTGCCGCTGCCGCGCCGGCCAAGCCGGATGAGCACAAGGCCGGCGCCGACAAGGCGGCCGGCGATGCCGCCAAGCCGCAAGCGGACGCCACCAAGCCCGCCGACGACGCGGCAAAGCCGGCGGACGCGAAGCCGGCCGACAAGGCGTCCGGCGACGCCGCCAAACCAGCCGACGCCGCCAAGCCGGCCGAGGCCGCGCAGCAGCCTGCGCTCACCATCTCGCAGGTGTTCGTGAAGCTCGGCCGCCGCAACAACGGCATGGTCGAGATCGCCGAGGGCCTTAGGGACGGCGACCAGGTTGTCACGGCCGGCCAGAACCGGCTCTTCAACGGCATGTCGGTTGCCGTCGACAACACCATCGATCCCAGCAAATCGGCGAACAAGCAGGTTCAGCAATGAGCTTCTCCGACCTCTTCATTCGCCGGCCGGTGCTCTCGACGGTGCTGGCCTGCATGATCCTGCTTCTGGGCTTCCAGGGCATCTTCGGCCTGTCGATCCGCCAGTATCCGAAGGTCGACGAGACGGCGATCACCATCACCACGGCCTATCCCGGCGCCAGCGCCGACCTGATCCAGGGCTTCATTTCGGCTCCGATCGCGCGCGCCGTCGCCTCGACCGAAAACATCGACTACGTGACCTCGTCCAGCCGTCCGTCCTCGAGCACGGTCACCGTGCAGATGAAGCTCGGCTCCAACCCGGACGTCGCGCTCGCCGAGGTGTTGTCCAAGGTCCAGGGCGTGCGCGGCACCCTGCCGGACGCCTCCAAGGACCCGGTGATCGTCAAGGGCACCGGGCAGCAGTTCGCGATGATGTACATCTCGATGCAGAACCCGAACATGACGAAGGAGCAGCTCACCGAATATATCGAGCGCGTCATCCGGCCTCGCATCTCGACCGTGGAAGGTGTCGCCGACGTCCAGATCTTCGGCGCCCAGGAATATTCTATGCGCATCTGGATCGACCCGATCCGGCTCGCCGCCCGTGGCGCCACGGCCGTGGACGTGCTGACCGCGATCAACAACTCGAACTTCCTGTCGGCGCCGGGCAACACCCAGAACGAATATGTGGTCTCCTCGATCACCGTGCATTCGACCCTGCAGACGCCCGAGGCCTTCGCCCAGCTCCCGATCCGCTCGACGGATGGCCAGGTTGTGCGCCTGCGCGATGTCGCGCGAGTCGAGCTCGGCGCGGAGAACACCGACACCAGGGTGAGCTTCAACGGCAAGCCGGGAACCTTCCTGGCCATCTTCCCGACGCCCGCGGCCAACCCGCTGACGACGGCGGCGGCGCTGACCAAGCTCGTGCCGCAGATCCAGGATACGCTGCCGAAGGGCATGACGATCGAGATCGTCTACGACGCTACCGGGCAGATCAGCGCGTCGATCGAGGAAGTGTTCAAGACCATCGCCGAGGCGGTTGCCATCGTCATCGTCGTCATCCTTCTGTTCCTGGGTTCGTTCCGCTCGGTGATGATGCCGATCGTCACCATCCCGCTGTCGCTGATCGGCGTCTGCTTCATCCTGTTTGCGGTCGGCTACTCGATCAACCTTCTATCCCTGCTGGCCATGGTGCTGGCGATCGGCCTTGTCGTGGACGACGCCATCGTGGTGGTGGAGAACATCCACCGTCACATGGAGGAGGACCACATGTCGCCGATGCAGGCGGCATTCAACGGCATGCGCGAGATCGCGACCGCAATCGTGGCGATGACCATGACCCTGGCCGCCGTGTTCGCGCCGCTCGCCTTCACCGGCGGCCTGACCGGCGCGTTGTTCCGTGAATTTGCGGTGACGCTCGCCGGCTCGGTGGTCTTGTCCGGCCTTATCGCCATCACCATCACCCCGATGATGTCGGCACGTCTGCTGAAGGCCGGCCAGCACGGCCGCTTCCAGCGTATCGTCGACGGCACGTTCACACGCGTCGAACACCTCTATGAGCGGGCTGTCACCGCCTCGCTCAGGAATCGCCCGGTGACGCTGATCATCGTCGTCGCGTTGGTCGCCCTTACCGGCTTCATGTTCACCAAGACCTCGACCGAACTCGCGCCGGAAGAAGATCAGGGCTTCCTGCTCTCGATCGTGACCGCGCCGCGCTACGCGACGTCGGATTACACCGAGACCTACGTCAACCAGATCCTCGGCCTGGTGAAGGACATTCCCGAGACCAGGGCGCAGTTCTCGGCCGTTGCCTTTGGCGGCGCCACCAACAGCGCCTTTGTCGGCTTCGCCTTCAAGGACTGGGCGGAACGCAAGCGCAATTCGAAGGCGCTTCAGGCCGACATCCAGGGGCGCATCTCCAAGGTCGCCGGCGTCGAGGCCTTCGTCTTCGCGCCGCCGACGCTGCCCGGTTCCGGCGGCGGCCTGCCGATTTCCATGGTCGTGCGCTCCACCGGCGACCCCTCGGAAGTCTTCGAGCAGGCGGAGAAGATCAAGAACAAGGCGCAGGCTTCGGGCCGCTTCATCGTCGTGCAAAACTCGATGGCTTACGATGCGCCGCAGGTGACCGTCACCATCGACCGCGAGCGCGCGGCGGCGTTGAACCTGCCGATTGCCGATATCGGCAACACCCTGACGCTGCTTGTCGGCGGCGCCGAGGTGGCGCAGTTCGACCGGGATTCCAACAGCTACGACATCATCCCCCAGGTGCCGCAGGAATTCCGCGACAACCCCGAGAAGCTCGGCGAATATTTCGTCCGCAGCGTCGACGGCAAGATGGTGCCGCTGTCGGCGGTCGTGAAGATTTCGACCAACGCCTCGCCGGCGGCCATCGAGCAGTTCAACCAGCTGAACTCCTCGACGATCTCGGCCTTGCCTCTGCCCGGCGTGACCACCGGCGACGGCCTGAAGGTGCTGGAGGACCTCGCCAAGGAGACCCTGCCCGACACCTTCTTCGTCGACTATTCCGGCCAGTCGCGGCAGGAGAAGGAACAGGGCAACACCATCCTGATCGCCTTCGCGGCGGCCGTGATCGTGATCTACCTGGTGCTGGCGGCCCAGTTCGAGAGCTTCCGCGACCCGCTGATCATCATGATGGCGGTGCCGCTGTCGATCTTCGGCGCGATCGTACCGCTCAACATCGGCCTGGGGACGCTCAACATCTACACCCAGGTCGGCCTGATCACGCTGATCGGCCTGATCACCAAGCACGGCATTCTGCTGGTGGAATTCGCCAACCAGCAGCGTGAGATTCATGGCATGCGGCGCCGCGACGCCATCATCGCTTCGGCCAAGGTGCGCCTGCGGCCGATCCTGATGACCACGGCCGCCATGGCGCTCGGCGTCGTGCCGCTGATCGTCTCCAGCGGCGCCGGTGCGGCCGCGCGCTATTCGATGGGCCTGGTCATCTTCACCGGCATCCTGGTCGGCACCATGTTCACGCTCTTCGTCGTGCCGATGTTCTACACCTTCATCGCCAGCAGGGACTTGCCGCATCTCGCCGAGAAGCCCGATCCGAAGCTGATGCCGGCGCTGCCGAGCTGAAGCGAGCCAAAAAAAGAGGCCGGAAATTCCGGCCTCTTTTTTGGCGGTCGCCCCACGGCTTCGGCGCTATCCCGAAGGCGGCAACCCGCCTGCTACTTTACCCAGCCCGTTACTTGACCCAGTCTGCTACTTGACGATCACGATGCTGGTGTTGCCGGGGCCGAAGACCTCGACAAGCTGATAGAAGTCGGCCGCCGCATCCGGATGCAGCCGCACGCAACCATGCGAGGCAGGACGGCCGAGACGGCCGATGGCATAGGTGGCGTGAACGGCGTAGCCGCCGCTGAAGAAGACCGAATGCGGCATCGGCGCGTTGTCGTATTTCTTCGAATACCACATCTCGTGCATGCGGGTCGGCTTGAACGAGCCGGTCGGCGTGATGTGCCCCCTCGCGCCGGTCGATACCTTCCAGGTGTAGGTCGGGCGGCCGTCGACCGTGACTTCCATGATCTGCTGCGACAGCGAGACCTTGGCGACGATCTGGTTGGCATGCGCGGCATTGCCGGCGCCGAAGAGCAGAGCCGCGCCGGTGAGCGCGGCGGCGGTGACATTGATGAGCTTGGCGGAAATGGCGGTGTGCATGACGATCCCTCTGTTTTTGCCGTTGTGTCCGGCTTCAATTTCGATGGACCGCCTTATCGAGACTGCCTGTTTCAGGTCAATTTCGCTTGGTGCTCGTTTTTGTTTCGAATTTGTTTCTAGAAATCAACAAGATGTCTCCGAAGACGGGTGCTGCTAGACCTTTCCAAGGTAAGGGATAGAGGGTTGGACAATGGGCTCGGTCGGGAAACGAAAGTTCACTTCATACATATATGAAAGAAACGCAGCCCCTTTTGAAACCAATCTGCAACAAAGTGCAGCCACGGCGGCATGATCTGGATACAGGCCGGCGTCAGATTTGACGCAACGGGAACAGACATCTGCAAACGAAAATGCGCAGGAAATCGAAATGACGCTGGCGGCGATGACGTCCGGCGAGGTTTCGACGCTGCACATGGCTCTGTTCATCGCCACGGTCTGGATTTGTCCAGCCTGCGCGTCCACCGGCTGAAGGCCCTCTGGCGGGTCGGCCTTCGGCTGATGCGGACACGCGGCCCCTCCGGCTACTTGCTGCCGAGAGGACCGAAGGCCCGCGCCGCAGCGGGGGGCTCCGTCAGCGGCGCGGGCGCTTCGGGAGTTTCCTGAAGCACCGACGATTTCGAGATTGGGGTTTGAAGATGAAGACGAAATTTGCCGCTTCTGTGCTTTCCGCGCTGCTCTACGCGCAGGGTCTGCTCGGCTTCGCCGCGCTGGCGACGGTGTTGCTCAAGGAGCGCGCCAAGGCGGAGATAACCGCCAGCGCGGACCTTCCATCCGGCCCCTCTGTCATCGTGGTGCGCTGAGCGCCGGGCGTCGGACCCGGAATGACCACCGCTTGGGAAAGCCGATGCTCAAACGCCTCGCCGATCGGAACTTACTCGTTGCGCGGGACCGGCGGATCGAAACGATAGCCGGCGCCCCTGATGGTGGTGATGGTCTCGGTGTCGAGCTTGCGGCGCAGCCGCACGATGCGCGAGTCGATCGAACGGTCGAATGCGTCGGCATTCTCGGCCGGCGCCGCGGCAATGATGTCGTCGCGCGTCAGCACCTTGCGCGGGCTCGCCAGGAACAGCCTGAGCAGCGCCACCTGCCCCGGCGAAAGCTGATCCTCCGAGCCCGAGCGATGCATCACCATGGCCGACCGCAGATCGACGGTGGCGTTTTCCAGCACGATCAGTTCGCCGGCGGCCCTGCCGCGTCTGGTCAGCAGGCCGCCGATACGCGCGGCAAGCTCGCGCACGTTGAGCGGGCTTTCGATGACGTCGGCAGCACCGAGTTCGAGCGCCAGCACCTTGTCGACGAGGTCGCCCGGCCGGCAGATCAGGATGAAATCGGGACCGCCCTCGCCGCCACCGCCTTGGCCGCTGTAACGTTTGAGCAGTTCGCGGCTCTCGGCCTGGGTGACGCCGTCGCCAACCACCACGACATCGATGCCACCGGCCGAAAGCAGCGTCTCCGCTTCCCAGGGCTGGCGCGCCTGGCGCACGTCGTGCCCACGCCGGTCGAGATGATCGGCGAGATCTTTAGCCACCACCTCGGCGACGGACACAAGCGCGATGACGGATCGTGCGGCCATTTTCTTCACCCCGCCACAGACAACTCGAGATGAGTGCTGGACATCATGTTTATACCCAATCTACTTTCCGCTGAAAGCGGGAGCGAGCGCGTCGTGAAGGCACGCATCATCGTCGTTGAGGACGAACCGGATCTGAGGGAGGCTGTGGCCGAATATCTCGGCGCCAGCGGCTATGACGTCGTCACGGCCGAAAATGCGGCCGTGGCGCGCGCTCTGTTCGAGGCGCAGTCCTTCCACCTCGCCATCCTCGACATCGCCATGCCTGGCGAGGACGGGCTGTCGCTCGGCCGCTGGCTGCGCTCGAAAACGCAGATCGGCATCATCTACGCCACGGCCGCCGGCACCGCGCTCGACCGCATCGTCGGGCTGGAGCTCGGCGCCGACGATTACATCGTCAAGCCGTACGAATTGCGCGAGGTGCTGGCGCGGGTGCGCAGCGTGCTGCGCCGCGTGCCGCTGCCCGCCGAGCCGCAGGCGGCGAAGGCCGAAACCGGCAATCGCCGCTTGATGAATTTCGGCGGCTTCCAGGCCGATTTCGACGGCCGTCTGGTCATCGGCGCCAATGGCGCGGTCATCGAGATGGCCAAAAGCGAGTTCGACGTGCTCGAGGTTTTTCTCACCCGCGCCAACCGGCTTCTGACGCGAGCGGCGATTTCGGAAGCCATCGGCTTCGTGGAGGATCCGGAATCCTCGCGCGCGGTCGACATCCGCATCATGCGGTTGCGAAAGAAGATCGAGGCCGATCCCGCCAATCCGAAATTCCTGCGCACGGTGCGCGGCGAAGGCTATATCTTCTCGCTGCCGAGCGGCGACAGCAATTGAACCAGCCCAATGCATGTTGCCCAAAAGTGCGCAGCGGTTTTGGAAACGACATGCATCAAAATACAGACTTGAATCGCGGCGCTCGAATCCGTTTCGACGCGACGCGCCTCAAGCGGGCTCCGAGAGACGGCCGACCATGATTGCTGATACAGCACGCGCCGATACGCATGGCTCGCGCCCGGGCGGCGCCGCGATGGCGGCCGTCCATGTCGTGCGCCGCCTGCGCGAGGCAGGCGATTGGCAGCGCGAGATGGACGACATACTGCGAACAATGTGCCGCAAGATGGATTGCCAGCGCGGCATTCTCTTCCGCCTGCGTGAATTGCCGGGCGAAGGCTTCGCCCAGTCCGTCGCCGCTTATTGGATCGACCCTGACTTCGGCGGCGAGCTGGCGTCGCCCTCGGTGATCATGCAGTCGATCATCAACTCGGACTCGCTGCTGGAGCAGTTGCAGGAGGATGAGCGGCAAGGCAAGATTTTCTCCGGCCACACGCGCGACCTCGACGGTTTCCTGCGGACCGATTTCGAGAAGCAGAACATCAGGTCGTTCCTGTCCGTCTCCGTGTTCGCGCATGGCCACCTGTGGGGCACGCTGGCCGTCAACGACTGCGTCGCCGAGCGCGATTGGACGGACGAGGAAGAAGCGACCCTGCACATCATCGCCCTGGCGATCGGTGACGCCATCGAGCGCTCGCCGTCCGAGGCGCATGCCAGCGAAGTGATTCGCCGCACCATGCTGCAGGCCTCGCTCGACGCCATCATCGTCATCGACGAGGCCGGTTCGATCATCGAGTTCAATCCGGCCGCCGAGAAGATGTTCGGCTTCCAGCGCAGCGCCATCCTTGGCAAGGACCTGCTCGATACCATCGTTCCGATATACTATCGCAAGGGCTATGCCTCGGGCGCCGAATACATGGCCGGGCGCGGCGCGCCGATGGTCGGCCAACGGCTGGAGACCGTCACCCAGAACGCCGCCGGCGAGATCTTCCCGATCGAGCTTACGGCGACCGAGATGCGCGTTGCCGACCGCCGCCTGATCTTCGGCTCGATCCGCGACCTGCGCGAAAAGCTGCAGGCCGAGGAAGAGATCAACCGCCAGCGCGAGAAGCTGCACCAGAACGAGAAGATGGCGGCGATGGGCTCGCTGCTTGCCGGCGTCTCGCATGAGCTCAACAACCCGCTGGCGGTGGTCGTGGCGCAGTCGACGCTGCTGCACGAATTCGCCAGCGATCCGCAGACCAAGGTCCGCGCCGAAAAAGTGCGCGCCGCCGCCGAGCGCTGCGGCCGCATCGTCAAGAGCTTCCTGTCGATGGTGCGCCTGCATCCGACCGAGCAGGCCGAGACCGATCTCAACCAGGTGATGCGCTCGGCGCTCGAGGTCACCGCCTATGGCGCGCGCTCCAGCGGCATCGTCATCGACACCGATTTCGCCGGCGGGCCACTGCTTGCCATGGCCGACGCCGATCACATCACGCAGGTGGCCGCGAATTTCCTTATCAACAGCCAGCACGCGCTGGCCGGCGTCACCGGCGAGCGGACCATCAAGGTGCGGACGTTTCGCAACGAGCACGGCAATCCGGGCTTTTCCGTCGAGGACAACGGCCCCGGCATTCCCGAGGCGATCCGCGCGCGCATCTTCGAATCCTATTTCACCACCAAGCCGGTCGGCGTCGGCACCGGCATCGGCCTGTCCATCTCGAAGTCGATCGTCGAGCGCCACCACGGCAACATCTGGTTCGAGGAGGTCGAGCCGCACGGCGCGCGCTTCGTCGTGCAATTGCCGGCGATCGCTGGTGAGGCGGCAAAGGCCGGCGAGAGTGCCGTACGCTCGAGCGGACTGCGCCATGCCTTGATCATCGACGACGAACCCGACGTCGCCGGTTCGCTTTCAGATATATTGGAGCTGATGGGCCTGAAGTCACGCGTCGTGGCAAGCTGGACGTCCGCCGCCGACGTGCTGAACGGCCATATGCCGCCCGACATCGTCTTTTCCGACCTGCGCATGCCGGGCACCAGCGGCATGGCGATCTATCGCGAACTGTTGGTCGAGAAGCCGGTGCTGGCGAAGCGCTTTGTGCTGGTGACCGGCGATCTGATCGGCGCCAAGGCCGAGATCGAAGCCTTGCCGCCGCAGCAGCGGCCGCAAATCCTGGAGAAGCCTTTCTCGACGCTCGACGTCCGCAGCATCCTCTCAACCGTCGCCGACGAGGTCGCCGCGGCAGCCGACAATGGCGCCCACATTTGAACCGGCCGGTCTGAGGCAAGAACAAGATCGCAAAGGTGTGGCCGAGTGCTGCCCTCGCGCCGCCAGAGGGTCTGTTGAGATTCAGGTCAGACCGAGCCGAAAAAAGAGGCTCCCTACCGACGGTGCGGCGGGAGCCTGACTGGAGCGCAGGAGGGTGCGCTCAGGGGAGGTCTTAAAAAACGTTCGGCGTGTTGGTGAGCGGCGCGGCGTTGGCGATCATGCGCACCGCGCGTTCCCTGTGCTGGCCGGACTGCTCGGCGATGGCGCGCAGGCAGTCGACGCTCTCGGCGCCCCAATTCTGGCCCTTGCAGGCAAAGTCGATCGAAGGTTCCGGCAGGCGGGCGGTCTTGAGCGTGGTCTGGGCGCCCTCGATGACATTGACCGGCGGATTGATCGAGGCGAAAGCCGGACCTGAGGCAGGTGCCGCCAGCATGGCGACAAGGGCGCAGGCGCCGATCAGCATGAACATCGCCATCGGATGGTCGCTGGCGCGCTGGCGCAGGGCAAGCTTCGGCCGGCGGTCATTGCGTTCCGGCACATCAAGGCGGCGATTGGCGTCCGTGGCGCGAGCTTTCGCAAACATCGTTGTTCCCTTCGTTATCTTTTCTTTTTGCTATGAAACGAACATAATCGCACCGGGTAACAGCCGAATGATCGGCGATGGCTGCCTGTGTAACAGGATTGAAACAGGCGCCGGACGCGCCGGCATTCCCAATCCGCGGCAACCGCTCGACGGCCATCGAAGCTGGTCGGCGCAGATATGCGCCTGTCGCGCGGGGCCGACTGTAAGCAGCCTCACACAGCAATACCTGAATCGAGCGCGCCGCCGCTGTCTGCCGCGCGCCCGTGACCCGTCGAAACAGGCCTTCTCCGAGACGGGCATCCGACTTCTGAATCGCCGTTCCGCTTCCTCGATTAACACCCGGATTTTCCGGTATTTTTCCGGCTTAGGCGAGGCCAGACTTGCCGCCATGGAATTTCCACATTTACGCAAGCCATTGCATTTCAATGAAAAATATGTTTATATTGAATGAGTATTCAACAAAAAGAAGAGCATGCCCCATGAACCCGCACCTCCGTGACGTGGCGATCCCCAACGATTGGGACCGGCGGGGTTTGCCGGGGTGGAGTTACCATTCCAACGCCCTTCTCGAGCTCGAGAAGGAATATGTCTTCCGCAATCACTGGCAGATCGCCGGCCATGTCTGCGACGTGCCCAACGCTGGTGACTATCTGACCATGGACGTCATCGGCGAGCGCGCGCTGATCGTGCGCGGCAAGGACGGCGTCGTGCGCGCCTTCAACAATATGTGCCGCCACCGCGGCAGCCGCGTCGTCGCCGACAGCCAAGGCACCTGCAAGAACGCCCTGGTGTGCCCGTTCCACGGCTGGGTCTACAATCTCGACGGCACGCTGCGGGGCGCCGCCCGTCCGCGCTCCTTCCCCGAGCTCGACAAGACCGAGTTCGGCCTGATGCCGCTCGACCTCGAAATCTGGATGGGCTTCATCTTCATCCGCTTCCGCAAAGGCGGTCCGCAGCCTTCGGTGGCCGAACTGCTGAAGCCGATCGAAGCCGAGATGGCACATTACAATATCGCCGACATGGTGCCGTCCTGGGGCATATGGACCCAGAAATCGCCGGTCAACTGGAAGTCGGTGCGCGACGTCGACAATGAAGGCTATCATGTCGCCATGGCGCATCCGGCGCTGCAAGACCTCTATGGCGCGACCTATCTCGACGAACCCTTCATCAACGGCGTGTCGCGGTCCTTCGCCACCTACAATCCGCATGCCGGACGGCGCTGGAGCGTTCGCGAGTACATCAAGCTCGCGCCCGAGGCCGCGCATCTGCCGGAGCATCTGCGCAAGGCCTGGATCTATTACGGCATCTTCCCCAACAACGCGCTGTCGATCATGCCGGAATCCGTCCAGTTCTATCAGGAGTTCCCGTTGTCGACCGGCGAGACGCTGCTGCGCGGCGCCATCTACCGCTACAAGGACGAGACGCGCGAGCAGGCCGCGGCGCGTTACCTCGCCTACCGCATCGACCGCGACACGATGAGCGAGGACGTCCAGCTTTCGGTGTGGTCGAACGAATCCATGCTGTCGGAAGCCTTCGAGGGCTTCTATCTCTCCGACCTCGAATATGGCGTGCGCACCCACCACGACCATCTGCGCAAGCAGGTCCCGGTTCTCGGCCTGGAAACCGCGCCCGAGGAAAAGGACATGTGGGGGCTGAACGACGCGCTGCGGTCGAGGGGGTGAGGCCCTTCCTTCTCCCCGTTCCACAGGGAGAAGGAAGAGAGGGTCACCCCCGCCACACGCCCTCTTTCCGCAAATCATCCATGGTCCGCGAAATGCCTTCGCGCAGGATGCCGACCATGTCGTCGACCTGCTCGCGGCTGATGATCAGCGGCGGCGACATCACGCACATGTTGATCAGCGGCCGCACCAGGAGGCCAAGCTCGTGGCAGTGGGCGTCGATACGCTTTCCCACATCCTTGTCGAGCTGCAGCGGATCCTTGCTCTCGCGGTCCGCGACGCATTCGACGCAACCCATCAGGCCGAGGCCGCGCACCTCGCCGACCAGCGGCAGCTCTTCCAGCGTCTTCAGCCGCGCCTGGAAATAGGGCGCGATCTCGCGCGTATGGGCGAGCACGCCCTCTTCCAGCAGGTCGAGATTCTTCAGCGCCACCGCGCAACCGATCGGATGACTGGTGTAGGTGAGCCCGTGGCCGAACAGCGCATCCGGATGGTTGGAACGACGCAGCTCTTCCAGCAGCCGCTCGGAGATGATGACGCCGCCGAGCGGGAAATAGCCCGATGTGACGCCCTTGGCGAAGGTGATCATGTCCGGGTCGATGCCGAACACGTCGCCGGAGGCAAAGACATGGCCGAGTCGCCCGAAGCCGGTCACCACCTCGTCCGAGACATAGAGGATATCGTTCTCGCGGCAGATCTCGCGGATGCGTTTCAGATACCCATCCGGCGGCACGATGACGCCTCCGGAAGCCTGCACCGGTTCGCCGACAAAGGCACCGATCCGGTCGGCGCCGACACGCGCGACGGTGTCGCGGAACTGGTCGACCAGGAAATCGGTGAAGGCGGCAATGCTCATGCCTTTCGGGCGCCGGAACGGATCGGGCGAGGACAGCTTGACCACCAGTTCGTCGGCGCCGTCCATCCAGTCGCGGTCGCGCGGGCGGCCGTTGAGCGAGGCCGACAGATAGGTCGAGCCGTGATAGGCGCCGCCGCGGCTGAGGATGAGCTTCTTCTCCGGCCGTCCGCGCACATTGTTGTAGAACTGCATGAAGCGCAGCGCCGTCTCCACCGCCGAAGAGCCGCCGGTGGTGAAGAGGGTGTGGCTGAGGTCGCCAGGCGCCGCATCGGCGATGCGCCAGGCAAGCTCGGCCGAGGGCGCGTTCATCGTGTACCAGGGCGTGTTGTAGGAGAGCGCCATCGCTTGGTCGTACATGACCTTGGCCAGTTCCTCGCGGCGATGGCCGACATTGATGCACCACATGCCGGCCGGGCCGTCGATCAGGCGCTTGCCGGAGCCGTCGGTGATGTAGATGCCGTCGCCCTCGGCGATCAGCGCGCGAGCTTCGTTGCCGACCGAGCCGGCATAAGGCCAGGGCTGCACGAGATGGCGCTTGGCGAGCTCGACCGCGTCCTCATCGCCGGGCTCGATGAGTTCGCTTGCCTTGATCTTGCTTTGAGCCGCCATTTTCGCCTCGCATTGCCAGGGTTGTTGAATTTTCCTCGGATATCAAACGGCGTGGAAAACCATGGAAATTCGGCTTTTCCTCACTTCATTTTGAATATCCGTTCAATCAATATCGCAGAAATAGCGCTTGATTTCAATCGGCGGATGCGCTCATGATGAAAGAAAGCCGGCAAGCCAGGGAGCGATCGCGCTCCGAGCATAAATCGGGAACAGGCAACCGGCGCCACGAATGGGAAGGCCGCATGGCGGGACAGTCCGAGCCAGCTACTGAAATTACGCCCGGAGCGCTGCAATGACAGCGGCTGCGGAAGGGTCGCCCCCGCTGCGCATGGCGGGATCGAGACGAAGTCCCCTTCTGCAATCGGAAGCCGTCCAGGGCTTTGCCCTGATCAGTCCGACCTTCGTTTATGCCCTTATTCTTCTGGTCCTGCCGATCCTGGTCGTCATCGCGCATTCCTTCTGGACGCAGAACTATCTCACCATCGACCACACATTCACGCTGGAGAATTACCGGATCGCGCTGACCGAGCCGATCTACCGCGACCTGCTCTGGCGCTCGCTCTACATCTCGCTGACCGTCAGCCTGCTGACCGTGGCCCTTGCCTACCCGATCGCCTATTTCATTTCCTTCCATGGCGGCCGCCACAAGAGCCTGTGGCTGTTCCTCATAACCATCCCGTTCTGGACCAGCTACCTGCTGCGCGTGATGTCGTGGAAAGTGATCCTCGGCTATAACGGCGTGCTCAACTCCGGCCTGATGGGCCTCGGCATCATCCAAGAGCCATCGGACGCGCTGCTCTACAATTCCACCGCCGTCATCATCACGCTGACCCATGCCTGGGCGACCTTCGCCATCCTGCCGATCTTCGTTTCGCTGGAGAAGGTCGACCGGACCCTGGTCGAAGCGGCGACCGACCTCGGCGACGGGCCGCTGCGCTCCTTCCTGCGCGTCACCTTGCCGCTGTCGGCGCCCGGCGTCATCTCGGCGGCGCTGATCGTCATGATCCCGACCGTTGGCGACTACGTCACGCCGAAGCTGGTCGGCGGCAAGGACGGCGTGATGATCGCCAATGCAATCCAGGCGCAGTTCGGCAAGGCGTCGAACTGGCCGCTGGGTGCCGCGCTCTCCGTCACCACCATGATCATCGTCTCGCTGATGGCCGGCGCCACCGTGCTGGTCTTCCGCGCCCTGCAGAGGCTGGCACGATGACGGCGATAAGACGTTTCCTACCCGGCTGGCTCTCGAGTTACGCCGTTCTCTATCTGCTTTTCCTTTATCTGCCGGTGATCTTCCTGCCGATCTTCTCGATCAATACGGCAGCGACGCCGAAATTCCCGCTCTCGGGCGTCACGCTGCACTGGTACGAGGACCTGCCGCGCACGCCGGCACTGATCGACGCCACCTGGAACAGCCTGATCGTCGGCGCATCCGCCGCGATCCTGTCGACGGTGCTGGGCATCCTCGCCGCCCGCTCGATCACCCGCTACCGTTACCCGGGCCGCCGCGCCATCAATGGGCTGATCATGGCGCCGCTGGTGCTGCCGGAGGTAATCGTCGCCATCTCCATGCTGCTGGTCATGCTGCAACTCGGCTTGAGCCTGTCGCTGTTCACCGTCGTGCTCGGCCATGTGCTGGTCTGCATTCCCTATTCGATGACCGTGCTGACCTCCGGCTTCGAAGGTTTCGACCGCAGCCTGGAGGAGGCTTCGGCCGATCTCGGCGAGAGCGCCTTCGGGACCTTCCGGCGCGTGACGCTGCCGATGGTCGCGCCAGCGATCATCTCCAGCCTGCTCGTCTGCTTCACCATCTCGCTCGACGAGTTCATCATCGCCTTTTTCCTCACCGGCACCGAGGCGACGCTGCCGATCTACATCTGGGGCCAGCTGCGTTTCGCGGCCAAGCTTCCCGGCGTGCTGGCGCTCGGCACCTTGCTGCTCTTTGCGTCCTTCCTGCTGATGACGATTGCCGAAATCCTGCGCCGCCGTGCGGCGAGGCGCACCCAGAATGAGGGAGGCCTCTATGCTTGAGCGCGTCCAGTCCGAGCGCACGCAATCGGATCGCACCATGATCGAGATCCGCGACGTCACGCGCAGCTACGGCGCCTTCAAGGCGCTGGACAATGCCTCGCTGACGATCAGGGAGGGCGAATTCTTCTCGCTGCTCGGGCCTTCCGGCTGCGGCAAGACCACGCTCTTGCGCATGATCGCCGGTTTCGACACGCCGACCAGCGGCTCCATCGCCGTCGACGGCCAGCCGATGGACGGCATCCCCGCCAACCGCCGGCCGACCAACATGGTCTTCCAGAGCTACGCGATCTTCCCGCATCTCAATGTCGAGCAGAATGTCGCCTATGGGCTGAGACGGCTGAGGCTCGACGCCGGCGAGGAGAAGCGCCGCGTCGAGGAAGCATTGGCGCAGGTGTCGCTGACCGGCCTCGGCAAGCGCCGCGCCACCGAGCTTTCCGGCGGCCAGCGCCAGCGCGTCGCACTCGCCCGCGCGCTGGTCATGCGGCCGAAAGTGCTGCTGCTCGACGAACCGCTTTCGGCGCTGGACAAGAAGCTGCGCGAGCAGATGCAGGTCGAATTGCGCCGCCTGCAGCAGGCGGTCGGCATCACCTTCGTGCTGGTCACGCACGACCAGTACGAGGCCCTGGCGATGTCGGATCGCATCGCCGTGATGTTCGGCGGCAAGATCGCGCAGGTCGCCTCGCCGAAGGAGATCTATCAGCGCCCGGTCAATCGCCAAGTGGCCGACTTCCTCGGCGGCATGAACTTCGTCAAGGCCGAGATCGTCGAGGAAAACGGGACTTCAATGGTGCTCGACACGTTGGGCTTCGGCCGCGTCAAGATCGACAAGCCGAGGGCTTTCGTGCGCAATGGCGGCGCGGCCACGCTTGGCATCCGGCCGGAGCGGCTGCGTGTTTTGTGGGACACCGCGACGGCAAAGTTCGAGGTCGCGGGCAAGGTGGTGGAGCGCCACTATTTCGGCGAGATCACGCATCTGATCGTCGAGATACCGGGGCTGGAGAAGCCGCTCTCGGTAACCGAGACCAACGATTTCGGCGCCGACGACATTCCGGTCGGCGCGCCGATCCGCCTCGCCTACGACCCCGAGGCGCTGGTGGCGATGGCCGACTGAATCTTGCCGGCCGCGATGCGGCCGGCGACGATCGCCCCTTCGACATAGCCCGGGAAAGACGGCGACACTTCCGAAGCGGCGAAATAGACGGGCGGCGCGCCCGCGAGAATTGCTCGTTCGGCATGCCGCGCGGTCACGTCGACGATGAGGTCGCTATAGGCGCCGCCGCTCCACCGGTCATGCGTCCAGTCGCGCGCGCTGAAATCGACGACGTCG